>DASUXE010000035.1:0-9651 GCA_036378075.1 Gammaproteobacteria bacterium | reverse complement strand
GTTCGCCCTTGATGGCAAACAGGTCTTCCTCGAATTTCGGCAGTTGACTGGTGCCGCGCATCGATTCCGGGTTGACCATGTAAGGCACGTTGACTTCTTCATAGCCATGCTCGTTGACATGCAGATTGAGCATGAACTGGACCAGTGCACGATGCAGACGCGCCAGCGCGCCCTTCATCACCACGAAACGGGCACCGGTCAATTTGGCCGCCAGTTCAAAATCCATCAGCCCCTGTGCGGCACCGAGATCGACATGATCCTTGGGCGCAAAATCGAATTTGCGCGGTTCACCCCAGCGCCGGATCTCTTTATTCGCGGCCTCGTCCGCGCCATCGGGCACACTTTCATGCAGCAGGTTCGGCAACCCGTACTGGATTGCTTCCAGTTCCAGCTCTACCCGGCCGAAATCCTCTTCTGCCGCATTCAGATTGCTGCCGAGATCCGCGACCTGGGCCATGAGCGGCGCCGTATCCTCGCCCCTGGCCTTGGCCATGCCGATCTCTTTGGAGCGCGCATTGCGTTCATTGCGCAATTGCTCCATGCGCGTCTGCAGTTCCTTGCGCTGGTTTTCAAGTGCCGCGTAGCCGGCTACATCCAGTTTGAAGCCGCGCCGCCCCAGGGCATCGGCCACGGCTTGCAGGTCGTTTCTCAGCAATTTCGGATCGAGCATGATTGAATTCTGTCTGGTTTATTTGGATGATTTTTTGCGTGCGGCCGCATCGCGGGACCGCAGATCTGCCAGCTTCTCGGCAATCCTGATCTCCAGTCCGCGCGGGACAGGATGATAATAGGTTTTTTCCGGCATGTCCTCCGGGAAATAACGTTCCCCCGCTGCGTAGGCATCCGGTTCATCATGGGCATAGCGGTAGGCACGTCCGTAGCCGAGTTCCTTCATCAGCCGGGTCGGTGCATTCCGCAGGTGTACCGGAACTTCCAGTGAGCCGGAGCGCTTTACATCTTCCCGCGCGGCATCCAGCGCCGTATAGACGGCATTGCTCTTGGCCGCGCAGGCCAGGTACACAAGCGCTTGCGCGATAGCCAATTCACCTTCCGGCGACCCCAGCCGGTCCTGCACATCCCAGGCATTCAGTGCCAGCGCCAGCCCCCGTGGATCGGCATTACCGATGTCCTCGGATGCCATCCGTACCACTCGCCGCGCGATATAGAGCGGATCACAACCACCGTCGAGCATCCGCGCAAACCAGTAAAGCGCCGCATCCGGTGACGAGCCGCGCACCGATTTGTGCAGTGCCGATATCTGGTCGTAGAAAGCTTCACCGTGACTGTCAAAGCGACGCAACCCGCCTGCGATCAGTTCTCCGATTACCGCATCGGAAATGACTTCACGCCCATCCTCGCTGTGGCTCAGGTCAACGGCAAGTTCGAGGAGATTGAGGGCGCGCCGCGCATCACCGTCTGCGGCCGCGGCCAGATTGTCGCGCGCCCGATCGGATATTCCTAATGATCGTGACCCCAGACCCCGTTCCACATCGTTCAATGCAGCATCGATGATTCCGCGAATGTCTGTCGCAGTCAGTGATTTAAGCACATAGGTGCGGGCACGCGACAACAACGCGTTGTTCAGTTCGAATGACGGATTTTCGGTCGTTGCACCGATGAACGTCAGGGTGCCGTCTTCAACATACGGCAGGAATGCATCCTGCTGCGCCTTGTTGAAACGGTGCACTTCATCCAGGAACAGCACGGTTCCGGTTCCATCCTGCGCCCTGCGCGCCTGCGCCTGCTCGACAGCCGCACGCACATCCTTGACGCCGGCCATGACCGCGGACAAGGCGATGAACTCGGAATGGGACGCTTGCGCGAGCATCCGCGCCAAGGTCGTCTTGCCGGTACCGGGTGGCCCCCACAGAATCATGGAGTGCAGGTTTCCGCTTTCCAGCGCACGTCGCAGCGGCTTGCCCGCATCGAGCAAATGCGCCTGTCCGATGAATTCGCTCGCATTGCGCGGACGCATGCGATCCGCAAGTGGACGGGAATCAGACGCTTTGGACATGTTTGCCGGCAAGATACTGATAGAGCGCACTGAACCATCTTGCGGGCCAGGCAAGTCCGGACAGGGTACCGATGATGTCGGCCAGCCAGTCAAGCCATTCCGGATCGCGACCGGTGTAGCCCTGCAGAATTTCAATGCTCCCGCCCATCACAATCAGCAGAACCAGAATGACGAAGCGTTGTCTGCGCTGGACATAAATGGCGGCAAACCACGCAGCCAACCCGAGGTAAGCGATAAAGTGTTCGAATTTGTCGAAGTATGGAAATGGCGGCGATAACTGCGGCGGTGACGGCGTCAGGCAGCCCCACCAAACCACGCCCAGCATGCAGATACCGATGATGCGCCAGCCGGTACGTACCCGCGCGGCGATCGCTTCGCGCTCAGCCATGCGGCGCGCCGGTATCGCCGATCACGTCAGCGCCCGGGGGCGGCGTAAACCTGAATTGATCATCTGACAAGGTAACATTCCGGACCACATGGTTGAACGTGATGCGGGTAAGGTTGCCGAGCGCATCCTTGAGTTCCATCACCGCAACCACACCGTGTTTGAATCCCAGTTTGACATCTTCGAAGTCCGTATCTTTCACCTTGGGTTTCAAACCCACCCATTCCAATCCGTCCTTGCTGCCCAGATCCAGCACTTTGAAATTGCGGCCGACATCATTGGAGCCGGACAGCAGTACCGCAGGACTTGCGGCCAGAGTTCCATCCAGCGGCTTGACCGTGACCTGCTGCAATTCCACGTCATACATCCAGACGCGTTCGCCATCCGCAACAATGAGTTCCTTGTTGGGCGCCGCATAATCCCAACGGAACCGGTTCGGCCGCTTTATCAACAGCGTGCCTTCAGACTGCTTTATTTTATGCAGGTTCGGATCCATGACCACCTGGGTGAAGTCGGCCTTGAGGCTGTGCACTTCGCTGAGAAAATGCTGCATTTGCGCAACCGCCGCGTCTTTGCCGCGCGTGGCCGCCATGCCGTTATTCGACAGCAACAATGCGGTTAACGCGATCAATATCAATTTTGCCGATTTCATGTGCAATTATTCCTCGCGGTCCGGTGGCGGAGGTGCAACCAGCACTTCGCGCGAACCATTCGATTGCAGGGGACCGACAATGCCGGCGGCCTCCATTTCCTCGATCATGCGCGCGGCGCGGTTATAACCGATCTTGAGACGACGCTGCACGCCGGAGATGGACGCCCGCCGCGTTTCAGTGACGATACGCACCGCCTGATCGTAAAGCGGATCCGCTTCACTTGCTCCCGCTTCGCCGTATTCACCCAGACCCGGCAGGCCCGGCAACGCTTCGGCGGGTCCCTGCAGGATTTCATCCAGATAACGTGGCTGACCGTGACGCTTCAGATGCGTGACGACGCTGTGAACTTCCTGGTCACTGACGAATGCGCCGTGGATGCGCATCGGCACCGGCATGCCCGGCGGCAGATACAGCATGTCGCCGTGTCCGAGCAGCGATTCCGCGCCCTGTTGATCCAGAATGGTGCGTGAATCCACCCGCGCCGAGACCTGAAACGCAATACGCGTCGGGATGTTGGCCTTGATCAGACCGGTAATGACATCGACCGAAGGCCGTTGGGTGGCGAGAATCAGGTGGATACCCGAGGCACGCGCTTTCTGCGCCAGCCGTGCAATCAGCTCTTCCACTTTCTTGCCCACCACCATCATCATGTCGGCCAGTTCGTCGACCACCACCACAATGTTCGGCAGCACATTCAGCGTCGGTATCTCGGAGTCGCTCAAGGCGTTGAGATCGGCCTTGAACAACGGATCGGGAATCGGTTTGCCGGCTTCGATGGCATCCTTGACCTTGCGGTTGTAACCGGCAAGGTTACGAACACCGACTGCTGCCATCAGCCGATAGCGTTTCTCCATTTCGGCAACACACCAGCGCAACGCGTTGGCGGCTTCCTTCATGTCGGTCACGACCGGCGCCAGCAGATGCGGAATGCCCTCGTAAACCGAGAGCTCGAGCATCTTGGGATCGATCATGATGATCTTGGTCGCGGTCGACTTGTACAGCAGACTCAGGATCATCGCGTTGATTGCGACCGACTTGCCCGATCCGGTGGTACCGGCAATCAGCAAGTGCGGCATGCGTTCCAGATCGGCGACGATCGGATTGCCGCCGATGTCCTTGCCCAGCGCCAGTGTCAGCGGCGAACGCGAGGCATCGTATTCGCTGGACTTGAGTATTTCCCCCAGCGTCACCAGCTCGCGGCTTTCGTTGGGAATCTCAAGCCCCACCACCGACTTGCCGGGAATCACTTCCACCACCCGCACACTGATTGCGGACAGTTCGCGCGCCAGGTCCTTGGCGAGATTGGTAATCTGGCTGACTTTGACTCCCGCGGCCGGCTGCATTTCAAAACGCGTGACCACCGGTCCGGGATTCACCGCGACCACCTGCACGTCGACGCCGAAATCCTTGAGCTTGATTTCGACGCGTCGCGAAATCGCTTCCAGCGCCGCTTCCGAATAGCCATCCACTTTGGGGGGCGGATCATCCAGCAGCGAGAGCGGCGGCAGTTCTGAATCGGTCGACGGTTCGAACAACGGCACCTGGCGTTCGCGTTCCACGCGCGGACTGGGCGGTGCGGCCTTCACCACCGGCTCGATCCGGGGTTTGGGACGGCTCTTGACCTGCTCGGTGTGCACCTTGATCACTTCGACCTGCTGCTCACGCGCCCGCCGGGTCTGAATGGTTTCCCTGAGCCAGCCCCAGCGGTTGCGCACGCGCTCGATTGCCACCAGCGTGAAATGACCGGTGCGGTCCATGACTGCGATCCACGACAGCCCGGTAAAGATGGTCACGGCGCCCAGAAACAGGGCCAGTAGCAACAAGGTCGCGCCAAGCTCACTCAAGCCGGCCGCAAGTCCCTTGCCGGCAAAATCGCCGAGAATGCCACCGGCATCGACCGGCAGGTCGCCGTTCGCGACCCGCCAGTTCAGGGAAGCCAGACCGGAGGCCGTCAGCAGACACAGAATCAGGCCGCCAATCCGCATGGCGACGTGCAGCTTGTTGACGGGAGCTTCCGATCGCCGGGCCCTGAACACCATGAATCCGGCCCACATCAGCAGGAAGGGAAACAGGTAGGCCGGGTAACCGAACAGGAAATACAGCCCGGCCGACAACCATGCGCCGACCGGGCCGATGGCGTTGTGGACGCTGCCACCGTCGCCGCTGTAGAGGAAACTGGGATCGTGAGCGTTGTAAGTGGCGAGGGACGCGAACACCAGCACCGCGATCACTCCGAAAATCCAGAGCGCCGCCTCCTTCAGCCCCTGCATCAGATGGATTGCCAGGGGGGACCGTGTTTTCTCGCTGCGCGTCGCCTGCGCCACTAGCTTGGCCTTACTTTAAGAAGTTATTATAACTTCCTATCTTATATAGTATTTTTGTTATTTAATCAACGCCGGATGGACGACTTTCCCGCCCTCGACGTTGATACCTTTGCGCAGCGGTTCGAAGTCCCGCCAGCCGCCTGCCGCAAGCCGCAAGGCATAGGGCGTGATCGCCGCCGACAGCGCCTGCGAGGACGTGCGCGGCACCGCGCCCGGCATGTTGGTCACCGTGAAATGGGTGACCCCTTCCCAGACGTAGGTGGGCTTGTCCCATGTGGTCGGCCTGGTGGTCTCCACGCAGCCACCCTGGTCCACAGAAATGTCCGCGACCACGCTGCCCGGCTGCATCGCCTTTACCATCTCGGCCGAGACCACGTGCGGCGCCAGCGCGCCGGTCACCAGCACTGCACCCACCACGATGTCGGCATATTTCACCGCCTCGGCGATGTCCGCCGTGTGCGGATACAGGGCGGTGACGTTCGGACCCAGGGCCCGCATCTGCTCCATCTTGTCGCGACTGATGTCGAAGACCGTCACTTCAGCGCCCATGCCCGCAGCCATGGCCGCAGCCGCACCGCCCGCCACACCGGCGCCGAGCACCACCACCCGGCCGCGCTTGGCCGCCGAGATACCACCGAGCAAGATGCCCTTGCCGCCATGCGGCTGGTGCAGCAGTGTGGTGCCGACCTGGATCGACAGCCGGCCCGCGATATCGCTCATCGGCGCCAGCAACGGCAGCCGGCCGCTCTCTTCCACGGTCTCGAATGCCACCGCAGTCAGGCCGATCTGCTTGAGCCGTTCCGTCAGTTCCGGCAAGGCCGCCAGATGCAGGTAGCAGAACAGCAGGTGATCCTTGCGCAACAGTTTCAGGTCGGCCTCGATCGGCTCCTTGACCTTGACGATCATTTCGGCCTTTTCGAACACCGCTGCCGCAGTATTCAGAACTTCGACGCCGACGGCACGAAAATGCTCGTCGCTGTAGCCACTCTTGACCCCGGCGTCTTTCTCGATGAACACCTGATGACCGTGGCGGACGAGTTCGGCTGCGGCAGCGGGAATCAAACCTACCCGGCCTTCCAGCGGCTTCAACTCACGGGGAATACCGATGCGCATGATCGCTCCTTTACGCTATCGCGAAATTTTGGTTACCATGAAACAATCTTGCCGCAACACGTATCCTTAAGTTCGAACGGATCGGCGCGGCCCGTCCCAGACAACAGCGTCCTGCCCCGGGGCCGGACCGTTTGCAAGGGTTCGGGAATTCTCCTTGAAACCAGACGTTCGACGCGGAACGCGCGCGGGCGCCGCCTCGACCGGATTCATTAATTAAGGGCCTTGAAAACTGCCGGGATGATCGCCAGATCGGCCGGCCCGGAGACGAATTATACATGACTACCCGACACTGCCGCTTGCTGATCCTCGGTTCCGGCCCGGCCGGATACACTGCCGCCGTCTACGCCGCCCGTGCCAACCTGAAACCGGTGCTGATCACCGGCGTCGAACAAGGCGGTCAGTTGATGACGACCACCGAAGTCGATAACTGGCCCGGTGACGTGGAAGGCCTGATGGGCCCGGCGCTCATGGAGCGCATGCTCAAGCATGCCGAACGCTTCAAGACCGAAGTGGTGTTTGACCATATTCATACGGCTGATCTGAAAGAACGGCCTTTCAGGCTGATCGGCGACAGCGCCGAGTACACCTGCGACGCGCTGATCATCGCCACCGGTGCCACCGCCAAATACCTGGGACTGCCGTCCGAGGAAGCCTACAAGGGCCGCGGCGTGTCCGCGTGTGCGACCTGCGATGGATTCTTTTACAAAGGCGAGCACGTCGCCGTCATCGGCGGCGGCAACACCGCGGTCGAAGAAGCCTTGTACCTCTCCAACATTGCCTCCAAGGTCACGGTCGTGCATCGCCGTGACAGTTTCCGCTCCGAGAAAATTCTCTCCGACGAGCTCATAGAAAAATCGAAACACGGCAATGTGGAAATTCTCTGGGATCACACCCTCGATGAAGTGCTGGGTGATGATTCGGGTGTCACAGGTATCCGGGTGCGCAGCACCAAGCAGCAGGATGCGCTGCGCGAGCTGAATCCCAAGGGCGTCTTCATCGCCATCGGCCATTCGCCCAACACCCAGTTGTTCCAGGGGCAGCTTGAAATGAAGAATGGCTACATCACCGTACAAAGCGGGATCAACGGCAATGCCACCGCCACCAGCATTCCAGGTGTGTTCGCCGCCGGCGATGTAATGGATCAGGTGTATCGTCAGGCCATCACCTCCGCCGGTACCGGCTGCATGGCCGCACTGGACGCGGAAAAATACCTGGATGGACTGGCACGCAAACCGTAACCCGGTTTAATCTTGAGACACGGTGAAAGTCCGCGTCCATCAAACCATTGACGAGATCAACGCCGGCGAGTGGAACCGACTCGCCGGTGACGATCCGTTTCTGCAGCACGAATTCCTTGCCGCGCTCGAACACAGCGGCAGTGCCTGTGCAACCAGCGGCTGGCAACCGCAACACCTCACCTGCACCGACGCAAGCGGCCGCCTGATCGGCGCGTTGCCGCTTTATCTCAAATCACATTCCTTCGGTGAATACGTATTCGATTGGGCCTGGGCGGATGCGTGGCAACGCGCCGGTCTGCCCTATTACCCGAAACTCACCAGTGCCATACCCTTCTCACCGGTTTCAGGCAGACGTTTGCTGATTGATGCAGCAGCAGAATCCACTGTAATCAGTCACGCCCTGATAACAAACGGGATCGAGCTTGCGGACAGTCTGCAAGCTTCTTCCCTGCACTGCCTGTTTCCGCGCGAACCGGAGTTACAGAACTGGATCCAGCGCGGTTTTCTGCTGAGGAAGGATTGCCAATACCACTGGCACAATCATGGACACAACGATTTCGAAACCTGGCTGGCAACATTCAAGGCCGCAAAACGCAAGAAAGTGCATCGCGAACGCCGCCGGATACGCGAAGCAGGCATTCAGTTCAACTTTCTCAGCGGCGGAGAGCTGGACAACTCATTGCTCGATGCTGTGTATACATTTTATGCCGATACCTATCTCAAACGTGGCCGTACGCCCTACCTGACACCCGCATTCTTCAGCGAGGTGGCGCGGACCATGCCCGCTGCGCTCACGGTCATCATGGCGTGGTATCAGCGTGAACCAGTAGCCGCTGCAATCTGTTTCCGGAATCAGCACACCCTGTTTGGCCGCCACTGGGGATGTGGCCCGGAATTCCACAGCCTGCATTTTGAAACCTGCTATTACCAGGGCATTGATTATTGCCTGACTAACGGCCTTACCTCATTCAATCCCGGCACCCAGGGCGAACACAAGCTGGCACGCGGCTTCGAACCGGTCGCGAGCTGGTCTGCACACTGGATTGCGGACCCGCCCTTCCGGCAAGCCGTTGCCGATTTCCTGAAACGCGAAACGGCCATGGTTGATGCCTATATAGATGATGCGAAACGGCATCTGCCGTTTCATGAATTAAATGACTCTGAAGGTTCGCCTGATCATGGCCTACAATGAACATTCCGGCATCAGGAGAAACCTGTGAGTGGTGCTCCTCAGCTAGCCTGGATCAGGCCCGGTGATCCACCGGATGCGTTTCCCGATCCGCGCACGGCATTGCGTGAACCCGACGGCCTGCTCGCGGCAGGTGGCGACCTGTCCCCTGCGCGGCTCCTGTACGCCTACCGGCGTGGCATATTCCCTTGGTACAGCGCGGGTCAACCGATTCTGTGGTGGTGTCCCAATCCACGCGCCGTGTTGTATCCGCAAGCGGTACACATCAGCCGCTCACTGCGCAAAAGCCTGCGCCGACGAGATTATGAAGTGTCGCTGGATCATGCATTTCCAGACGTCATGCATGCCTGCGCGATGGCACGCTCCAACCAGCCTGATGCAGGCACCTGGATCACCGATGAAATGCAGGCGGCCTACATCGAACTGCATAGGCTCGGACACGCGCATTCCATCGAGGTCTGGATGAATAGCCGGCTGGTCGGCGGGCTCTACGGTGTCGCAGTGGGTAAAATATTCTTCGGCGAGTCCATGTTCAGCCATCGTACCGACGCATCGAAGATTGCACTGGTATGGCTGGCGATGCAGCTCGAATCCTGGGGATTCGAGTTGATCGATTGCCAGATCGCCTCGACGCATTTGCAGAGCCTCGGCAGCGTCAGCATTCCGCGCGATGAGTTTCTGGCCTTGCTTGATCGCCATGCCGCGACCGACAGCCGTATCGGCACTTGGCAGCTC
>DASUXE010000034.1:0-2543 GCA_036378075.1 Gammaproteobacteria bacterium | reverse complement strand
TTATACCGCCCTGTCCGATAATCGGCACCTTGTGCTGCTTTGCCACCTGATACACCTGATGCACCTTGAGCAGCGCAATCGGTTTGATGGCGGGACCCGACAGTCCGCCCTGTATGTTGCCGATCACCGGACGGCGTGTTTCCACGTCGATACTCATGCCCATCAAGGTGTTGATAACTGCAAAAGCATCGGTGCCGGCTTCAATGCAACGCCGCGCGTTTTCAGCGATATCGGTCTGGTTGGGTGACAGTTTGGTGATCAGCGGTTTGCTGGTGACTTTGCGGCAGGCAGCCACCACCCGCGCCGACATATCCGGATCGTTGCCGAACTGAACCCCGCCTTCCTTGACGTTGGGGCAGGAGATATTGATCTCGATGGCATCAATCGGCGACGCGTCAAAGCGGCGTGTCACCTCGATATATTCCTCCAGCGTCGACCCGGAAACGTTGGCGATAAAACGGGTCTCCGAGAAGTCCAGCGTTGGCAGTATTCGCTCGACGACATATTCAACCCCCGGATTCTGCAGACCAATGGCGTTCAACATGCCGCACGGCGTTTCGCTGAGACGATGTGGCTTGTTACCAAGCCGGGGTTTCAGCGTGGTGCCCTTGAGGCAGATCGCGCCGGCGTCCCGATTGGAAAAACCGGCCACGCGTGTATATTCTTCGCCAAAACCCACACAGCCCGACAGCAGCACCAGCGGCGAGTTGAATTCCAGCCCGCAGAATCGGGTTTTCAGTGATTCGGGAAGCGCGTCGGTCTGTTTCATGATCACTTTGAGCCGTTCAAAAAAATGTTGCACATAGTCCTGTATCAGCCAGAAATCCCGCCAAACACCGGCAATATCATACGCCTCTGCGCCAACGTCGGTGCAGCCCTGCACCTGATACGCCCGCTCGGATTTGAACTGTCGGAGGCACGAGTACGCCGCGCCGGCCTCGATTACCACGAAATGACGCAGGTGTACGAACACGACAGTTTCGAGGACTATCTGGCCGCCGCGACACCCGGCCGCGTGCTGGCGATTTCGACCCGCGGTCGGCGGCGCTATACCGATGAAGTGTTTCGCGCCGATGACGCGTTGTTGTTCGGCCCGGAGACACGCGGGCTGCCGCAGGCGATGCTGGAGGCGCTGCCGCCAGAGCAGGTTTTGCGTCTGCCCATGCGGCCGAACAACCGCAGCCTCAATCTTTCCAACGCGGTGGCGGTGACGCTTTATGAAGCTTGGCGACAATCCGGCTTCGAAGGCGGTAATTGATGCATCGCGACGGTGATGCAGGATAAATCCTGCCCTCAGGCTTCCGACTTCAGGCTCCGGGACATCAGCGCTTCCACCGCCGCGCGCGGTGAGAGGTCCTGGTAAAGAATTCGATAGATGTGCTCGACAATCGGCATCTCCACGCCCAGCCGTTGCGCCAGCACATGCACGGCTTCGGCGGCCGGCACGCCTTCCACTACCTGACCGATGTCGCGTTCGATGCTGGCGCGATCCTTGCCGCCGGCGAGCGCCAGACCCATGCGCCGGTTGCGTGATTGATCGTCGGTACAAGTCAGCACCAGATCGCCCAAACCGGCGAGACCCTGGAAGGTTTCGGCGCGCGCGCCCAGCGCCAGGCCAAGCCGGGTGATTTCCGACAGGCCGCGAGTGATGAGCGCGGCGCGCGCATTCGCGCCGAATTTCAAACCATCGCTGATTCCGCAGCCGATTGCGATCACATTCTTGACCGCGCCGCCGGTTTCCACGCCGGCCATGTCGTCGGAGGTGTAGGCACGAAAGCTCGGACTGTGCAGATTTTCCGCCAGTGTCTGAGCAAATCCGGCATCGGTTGCGGCAATCGTCAGTGCGGTTGGCAACCCGACCGCTACCTCGCGCGCGAAAGTCGGTCCGGACAACACCGCGAGAGGCACCTGATCGCCGAGCACTTCACCCGCCACCACATGCAGCAATTTGCCGCTGTCATGTTCAAATCCCTTGGTAGCCCAGGCCAGACGCAGTCCGGCCGGCGAGCAATCACGCAACCGGATCAGCGTGGCACGAAAGCCGTGACTGGGAACGACAACCAGCAGGTCACTGCACTGCGCTGTCAGTGCCGCCAGATCAGACTCGATTTCAAGCAGATCGGGAAACGCAATGCCCGCCAGATAGCGCCGGTTCTCACGGTCGCTGCGTAGCGGTATCAGCTCGGATCCGTCAACCGACCATAATTTTACCGGCCGGCCATTGCGCGCCAGCAAGATCGCGAGGGCTGTACCCCACGAACCGGCACCCAGAACGCCAATGGGTTTGAGCGCAGTCATCGCGTGATCAGGCGGCCCCGCCGTTACCGCCGGCTTGCTGTGCCGCCTGCTGGGCGTATAGCGCATCAAAATTGACCGGCTGCAGGAGCAGTGGCGCCATGCCGCCCTTGAGCGTGAGATCACTCACTACTTCGCGCAGATACGGGAAAAGTATGTTAGGGCAATACGTTGACAAAATTACCGCTCGCTCCTGTTCATTAAACCCCGTGAGCGTGAACAGACCGGCCTGTTGTACTTCGACCAGA
>DASUXE010000033.1:0-3367 GCA_036378075.1 Gammaproteobacteria bacterium | reverse complement strand
GTGCGATTGCGCGGGTTCGCACTGCTGCTCTGGCTGGGCGACGGATACCGCAGGCTGGTGACACCGGTGATGGTGCGATCGCCGTCACCGCCCGGATGCTGGGCGTGCCCCGACTCGTCGCGGCCTGGATTCCGTTCAACGTCGACAAACACATACTGGCAATACCGGCGCAGTTCTTCGATCTCATCTTCCGTGCGCAGGAAAAAGCCCTGGAACAGAAACGGTGTTTCGGTCCACGGCCGATCAAGATGGGAGACATACATGCCGATCTCGAGATCGGCGGTGTCAACGCGGAGGTGTTTTTGTTTTGATGGGTCCATCTTCAAAGTTCGCTTGCGCCCTCACATTCCGTGGACACATGTAGACAAACCCGGGGACCATAAGTTGTATGGCCACGCTCATTGTAAGCAGAATCCCGGGCATCTGATTTGACAATAAACAATACTGAACTCTCTTTGCGGGCTTTGCAATGAGGTGGGATCAGTTGACAGCCGCCCTCGCCAGGGTCCAGACCCGGATCCGTGCAGCGCCGGCGTCGCGCAGCCGGGCCGCAAGTGCCGAGACCGTCGCTCCCGTGGTGACTACGTCGTCCACAATGGCCAGATCCAGTCCCGCCACCGGTGCGGTGATTTCAAATGCGCCGCGCATGTTCCGTTGGCGGGATTCGTGGTCCAAACGCGACTGAACCTCGGTGGGGCGGGTCCGGCGGCACAGGCCGGTCGCGAGCCGGACTCCGAGCCGCCTGGCAACTGGCCGGGCGAGCTCCAGTGCCTGATTGAAGCCCCGTTCCCGGAGCCGGGTGGGGTGCAGTGGTACCGGAATCAGCATCTCGGGACGAGGCTCTGGGTCGGCTGCCAGGAAATTGGCCAGCAGGCTGCCCAGTATCCGGCCCGTGGCCAGATCGGCGTTGAACTTGAAGCGTTGAATCAGGAGATCAAGCGGCCAGGCATAGCGCAGCGGGCTTGCGGCTTGCTGCCAAACCGGGGGATGGCGCAAGCAGGCACCACAAATTCGGGCGCTTCCGTCCAGAGGCAATGGGGCGGCACAGTGCAGGCATGGGTGCCGGTTCCACGGCAGATCACGCTCGCAGGCAGCGCAGAAATCGAGCTTGGCGCCGCCCTGACCGCATAGCAGACAGGCCCGCGGGTAAAAGCTGTTTTGCGCAAAATCTATCCAATTGTGAATCATATGCGTCGGACTAAGTTGACAGAAAGCCGGCCGCAGATACACTGCCCGTGATTTCAGCCAGGATCAGGGTTATTCCGGCATCGCTGAGCCATGCAGGCATGGTGGACGGCCACGCCGGTTGATGCAAGCCACACGCCATCGAGGATGTTTCATGTCTACCTCCGCTGCCGACGTTCGTCATGACTGGACACTCGCTGAAGTCCAGTCGCTGTTCGCACTTCCCTTCAACGACTTGCTGTTCAGGGCCCACGCCACACACCGCCGGCACTTTGATCCCAACACGGTGCAGGTCTCGACGCTTCTGTCGATCAAGACCGGCGCCTGCCCGGAAGATTGCGCGTATTGCCCGCAAAGTGCGCGCTACCAGACCGGCCTCAAGGCGGAAAAGCTGATGCCGGTCGCGGAGGTTGTCGAAAAAGCGAAGCTGGCGCGAGACAGCGGCGCTACCCGTTTCTGCATGGGGGCTGCGTATCGAGCGCCCAAAGATAAGGATCTCGACGCCATTATCGAGATGGTCCAGGCGGTGCGCGGACTGGGCATGGAAACCTGCGCGACGCTCGGCATGCTCACGCGCGAACAGGCGCAGCGATTGGCCGATGCCGGGCTCGATTACTACAACCACAACATCGATACCTCGGCGGAGTATTACAAGGAAATCATTTCCACGCGGACATTTGAAAACCGTCTCGACACGCTTGAGCATGTGCGCGAAGCCGGCATGCATGTCTGCTGCGGCGGCATTGTCGGGATGGGTGAAGATCGCGGCGATCGCGCCAAGATGCTGCATACTCTGGCGACGCTGCCCGAACATCCGGAATCGGTGCCGATCAATCAGCTGGTACAAGTGGAAGGCACGCCCCTGTTTGGCAGCGAGGGTCTGGATCCGTTCGACTTCATTCGCGTCATCGCGGTCGCGCGCATCCTGATGCCCAAGGCACACGTGCGGCTGTCCGCCGGCCGCAGCGAGATGAGCGACGAAATGCAGGCGCTGACCTTTTTCGCCGGTGCCAATTCGATTTTCTACGGCGAAAAACTGTTGACCACCGGCAATCCGGATACCGAGGCCGATCAGGCATTGTTCGCGCGACTCGGTATTCAACCTGAAGCCTGTCGCGCGGAAGACAAGCACGCGCACATCGATCTGCACGCCGAGGAACATGAACGCCGCGCAACGTCTTGATGCGGCACTGCACGATGAACTGGAGACGCTGAAGACCAGGCAGTTGTACCGTCTGCGTCGCATCGTCGAAGGTCCACAGCAGACCGAACTCGCGGTTGATGGCGAGCGCTGTCTGAATTTTTCCAGTAACGACTATCTGGGACTGGCCGCGCATCCGCAACTTGCTGCTGCCGCGCGTACCGTACTGGATACATACGGGCTGGGTGCCGGTGCTGCGCATCTGGTTACCGGCCACAGCCGGGTGCATCACGCGCTTGAAGAAGAATTGGCGGAATTTGTGCAACGTCCGCGTGCGTTGCTGTTCTCGAGTGGTTACATGGCAAATCTGGGAATCGCGGGCGCCTTGCTGAGGCGCGGTGACCGGGTTTTCGAAGATCGGCTGAATCATGCCTCCCTGCTGGATGCCGGACTTGCCAGCGGCGCGCGTTTCAAGCGTTATCAACATGCCGATGTCGCATCATTGCGATCACAACTTGCCGCCAGCGACAAACGCACGCTGGTAATGACCGACGGCGTATTCAGCATGGACGGTGACCTGGCGCCACTTCCCGAACTGGCGGAATGTGCCCAGCAGACCAATGCATTCTTGTCGGTCGACGATGCACACGGCTTCGGCGTACTCGGTGCGACCGGTCGCGGCAGTCTGGAACAATACCGGCTCGGTCTTGACGACGTGCCGATTCTGATGGGAACGCTCGGCAAGGCGTTGGGCAGTTTCGGTGCCTTTGTCGCCGGCAGCGAGATACTGATCGAGACCCTGATACAGCGTGCGCGTACTTATATATATACGACGGCATCGCCGCCGGCGCTGGCGGAGTCTGCACGCGCGGCGCTGCGGCTGGTGCAGACTGAATCCTGGCGACGCGAGAAATTGCAGACGCTGATCCAGCGCTTTCGCGCCGGCGCGCAGCAACTGGGATTGCCGCTGATGCCGTCCGTGACGCCTATCCAGCCGTTACTGGTCGGAGAAGCGGCGCAAGCGGTGGAGATATCGGAACG
>DASUXE010000032.1:0-4547 GCA_036378075.1 Gammaproteobacteria bacterium | reverse complement strand
GACGTTTGTTGCGGACATAGACTTCTGAGGCAGGATCGTTGCCGACCAGCACCACGGCGAGCCCGGGTGAACGCAAGCCGGCAGCGCGGCGCCGGGTTACCCGCTGTATCATCGACCGGCGCATCTCGCCGGCCAGGGCTTTGCCGTCAATTATCTGGGCTGGCATGTCCGAATTCGTTGGTGCTGGGTGCGGCGGCATTGTCGCATGGTCGGTTTCCGCCTCCAACCGGAAGCCTTGAAATTGACGGAAACCCGCATGCCACGTATTATTCCCGCCCTTACGCAAAGCCCGAGGGCAGCGTCGTGCGGGGCATAGCGCAGTCTGGTAGCGCACCTGCTTTGGGGTGAGCGCGAGCGAACGCCGGGGACAGGATGTACACGGCCGGGTTGGCAGGCGAGGCAGGACGCCGAGCCGGCAACAGCCTGCGAGCAAAGCAGGTGGAAGCCCTGCATGAAGAGTTTTGTGTGCCGGGGCATAGCGCAGTCTGGTAGCGCACCTGCTTTGGGAGCAGGGGGTCGGGGGTTCAAATCCCTCTGCCCCGACCAAAATAATCTTCGGTTGAGGCGCCTGTAGCTCAGCTGGATAGAGCACCGGCCTTCTAAGCCGGTGGTCGCAGGTTCGAGTCCTGCCAGGCGCGCCAGTTCGCGACAGGCGGATTGGGTTGTTCGGGTTGTGATGGTGGACGTAGCTCAGTTGGTAGAGCCCCGGATTGTGATTCCGGTTGTCGTGGGTTCGAGCCCCATCGTCCACCCCAAATTCTTTGAAAAACCAGGTTCAGTGGGCCGTTAGCTCAGTTGGTAGAGCTGCTGACTCTTAATCAGTAGGTCGTAGGTTCGAATCCTACACGGCCCACCACTTCATTGTGCTTCTCCAGCCCCAAATCCACATCAGCGGCGCGTTTTACAACCTCATCATGAGGTTGCCGGATAGTCTGTATAATGTTTGACATGAGTACTTCCGCGGTGTCGCGCGGGTTGGTGGGCGAATGTAACCTTTTGATATAAATAAGAAAAACGCCAACCCTTCCGGCCAGCTGAGGGCGGCAGGATAATGACGCGAAAGTGGCGGAACTGGTAGACGCGCTGGTTTTAGGTACCAGTGGGGTAACCCGTGAGAGTTCGAGTCTCTCCTTTCGCACCAGCTTTGTTTGAGATACGGCCCGAGGGTCAATTAATTGCATTCCGATTCACGAGGTAGAAAGGTCCATGCAGGTTTCAATCGAGAAGACGAGCGGTCTTGAACGCCGAATGAAAGTACAGGTTCCGGCAGAACGCGTCGAACGCGAAGTCGAGGAGCGTCTGCGCTCACTCGGCAAGCGAGTCAAGCTGAACGGCTTCCGTCCGGGGAAAATCCCCTTTGACGTGGTCAAGAAGCGCTTCGGCGAGCAGGTGCGTTCCGAAGTGGTGACCGACCTGTTGCAGAGCAGCTGCAACGACGCGTTCGTGCAGGAAAAGCTCAGTCCTGCTGGCGGGCCGCGGATTGATTCGGTGAACGATGCGCCCGGCAAAGATCTGGAATTCACGGCCGTGTTTGAAGTTTATCCGGAGTTCAAGCTGCAGGGGCTGGGCGGCATCAAGCTCGAACGCCCGGCGGCAGAGGTGCAGGAGTCCGATACCGACGCCATGGTCGAGAATCTGCGTACTCAACGCGCTGATTGGGAAGCCGTCGAGCGCGCGGCTGCCAGTGGCGATCGGGTGCAGGTTGATTTCGACGGTAGTGTCGATGGCCAGCCGTTTGCCGGTGGCAAGGCCGAAAAGGCACTGGTGGAACTTGGCGCCAACCGCATGCTGGAAGACTTCGAGAAAGGTCTGATGGGTATCGCCGCCGGCGAGGAGCGCGAATTTGACGTGCGGTTCCCGGAGGATTACCAGGCCAAAGAGGTGGCGGGCAAGACTGCACGTTTCAAGGTCAAGGCGCACCGGGTGGAAGGCAAGAAGTTGCCGGAGCTGAACGATGAATTCTGCAAGAGCTTCGGCATTACCGAAGGCGGCGTGGCCAAGCTGCGTGCCGAAGTCACCGAGAACATGCGCCGCGAGATGGCGGATACCATCCGTCGCAGGCTCAAGGACCAGGTTCTGGAAGCCTTGCTGGCGGCGAATTCACTGGATTTGCCGGCTACCATGGTGGACGGCGAAATCGAGCGGCTGAAACAGGATGCGCTGGCGCGTATGGGAATCAGAGACGAGAAGAAGGCCAGCGAATTACCCCGTGATCTGTTTGAAGAGCAGGCCCGGCGCCGGGTCAGCCTGGGGCTGATCATCGGCGAGATTATCAACGAGCAGCAGTTGCGGGTCGACGAAGCAGAAGTCGAGGCGCGGATGGAGCGCATGGCGGCTGATTGCAGCAATCCGGCCGAAGCCCTGCGCAGCCTGCGTTCAAACGCGCAGGCCATGCGGCAACTTGAATCCGTGGTACTGGAAGATCAGGCAATCGACTGGGTCATTTCCAAGGCGGCGGTGACCGACAAGCCGACCAGTTTCAAGGAACTCATGCATTTCGACGAACACCAGCATTAACATTGAAGGCGGCACCGAACATGAAGGACTCCCCCGAAACGCAGGCACTTAATCTGGTTCCGATCGTGGTCGAGCAGACCGCACGGGGCGAGCGTTCCTACGATATCTACTCGCGCTTGCTCAAGGAACGGGTGGTCTTCATCGTGGGCGCGGTCGACGACTTCGTCGCCAACGTGGTGGTGGCCCAGCTGCTGTTCCTTGAATCCGAAAATCCGGACAAGGACGTCAGCATCTACATCAATTCGCCGGGCGGCGTGGTGACGGCCGGCCTTGCCATCTATGACACCATGCAGTTCATCAAGCCGGACGTCTCGACGATCTGTGTCGGGCAGGCGGCCAGCATGGGGTCGCTGCTGCTGGCTGGCGGGGCCAAGGGCAAGCGCTACAGCCTGCCGCATTCCCGCATCATGATTCACCAGCCCCACGGCGGTGCCCAGGGCCAGGCCTCGGATATCGAGATCCAGGCCCGGGAGATCCTGTACCTGCGCGAGCGGCTGAACGAGATATTCGTGAAGCACACCGGCCAGAGCATGGACCAGATCCTCAAGGATACCGACCGGGATCGCTTCATGAGCGGAGACGAGGCGGTCAGCTACGGCCTGATAGACGCAGTGCTGGACAAGCGGCCGGTGCCGGGCAAGGCCTGACGGGTATTGAAGCGGCCCCCAAAAGCCCCCATAGTGTTCCCAATACGGGTTCCGAGGTAGAGACAGATGGCGGACGAGACACGCGGCAAGGGCGAGGAAAGCGGCAAACTGCTGTACTGCTCTTTCTGTGGAAAGAGTCAGCACGAGGTGCGCAAGCTTATCGCCGGCCCGTCCGTGTATGTGTGCGATGAATGCGTAGAGCTGTGCAATGACATCATCCGCGAGGAGATGCAGGAGCAGGCGCAGACCGCGCATAACAAATTGCCGCGCCCGCAGGAAATCAAGACCGTCCTGGACCAGTACGTCATCGGTCAGGAAGGCGCCAAGAAGATTCTCTCGGTCGCCGTGTATAACCACTACAAGCGTCTCGAAGTGCGCAACACACACAACAAGGACGAGGTGGAACTTGCCAAGAGCAACATTCTCCTGATCGGACCAACCGGTTCAGGCAAGACGCTGCTTGCCGAAACGCTTGCGCGCATGCTGAATGTACCGTTTACGATCGCTGATGCGACCACGCTGACCGAAGCTGGTTACGTTGGCGAGGATGTCGAAAACATCATTCAGAAGCTGTTGCAGAAATGCGATTACGATGTCGAAAAGGCGCAGACCGGTATTGTCTATATCGATGAAATCGACAAGATTTCGCGCAAATCCGATAACCCGTCGATTACCCGCGATGTTTCCGGCGAGGGTGTGCAGCAGGCCCTGCTGAAACTGATTGAAGGTACGGTTGCTTCGGTGCCGCCGCAAGGCGGGCGCAAACACCCGCAGCAGGAGTTTTTGCAGGTGGATACCAGCAATATCCTGTTCATCTGTGGTGGCGCTTTTGCGGGACTCGAGAAGATCATCCGGCATCGCACCGAGAAGAGCGGGATTGGCTTCATGGCCGAGGTCAAGGGTCAAAGCGAGATCAAGAATGTCGGCGAGGTGCTCCACGACGTGGAGCCGGAAGACCTGATTCGTTTCGGCCTGATTCCGGAATTTGTCGGGCGCCTCCCGGTCGTCGCGACGCTCGACGAACTGGACGAAAATGCGTTGGTACGGATCCTGACCGAGCCCAAGAACGCCATTACCAAGCAGTACCAGAAGCTGTTCGACATGGAGGGGTGTGAACTCGAGTTCAGGGAGGACGCTCTGCGCACCGCGGCCCGCAAGGCCATGGAGCGCAAGACCGGCGCGCGTGGATTGCGCACCATCATGGAACATGTGCTGCTCGACACCATGTACGATCTTCCTTCCATGGAGCACGTCTCCAAGGTGGTGATCGACGAAGCAGTCATCGGCGGGGACACCCGGCCTTACATAATCTACGAGCGCGACACCAAACCGCGCGCCGCCTCGTCAAATGATTGACTGAAAGCGCTTGACCGGTATTGAAAG
>DASUXE010000031.1:0-4234 GCA_036378075.1 Gammaproteobacteria bacterium | reverse complement strand
GGCGGCCCGCAATTTCTCGAACTGTGCACCTATCGCTTCCGCGCCCATTCGATGTTCGATCCGGAACTGTACCGCGACAAGGCGGAAGTCGACACCTGGAAACAACGCGACCCCATCACCCTGTTCGCCGCGCTGATGCAGCGGCATGGCCTGCTCAGCGATGACGAACGAACCGCGATGGAAGACGATATCGCGTCGCGTGTCGAATCCGCGGCCGCGTTTGCCGAAGCCGGCCACTGGGAACCGGTGGAGACGCTGCTGAATAATGTGCATGGCGAACAGGCGGGTGCGCTGTGAACCGCGAAACCGCAGCATCCGTGATCACGTATCGGGAAGCGGTACGTCAGGCATTGCACGAAGCACTCAGCAATGACGAG
This sequence comes from Gammaproteobacteria bacterium, assembly GCA_036378075.1. Classification (GTDB taxonomy): domain Bacteria; phylum Pseudomonadota; class Gammaproteobacteria; order Natronospirales; family REEB76; genus DASSKW01. The sequence continues at coordinate 3,857 of DASUXE010000031.1, read as the reverse complement.
CGCGTGTTCCTCATGGGCGAGGACGTCGGCATGTATGGCGGCAGTTACGCCGTCAGCAAGGGCTTCCTGAAAGAATTCGGCCCAGAACGCATCCGCGATGCGCCTCTCTCGGAAGCGGGGTTCACCGGCGTCGGCATCGGCGCGGCACTCGGCGGCATGCGGCCCATCGTGGAAATCATGACCGTCAATTTCAGTCTGCTGGCGCTGGATCAGATCGTGAATGTCGCCGCCACCCTGCGGCACATGTCCAACGGACAATTCAGCGTACCGCTGGTCATTCGCATGGCAACCGGCGCAGGCATGCAACTGGCGGCACAACATTCGCACAGCCTGGAAGGCTGGTACGCGCACATCCCAGGCCTGCGCGTGCTTGCGCCCGCGACCATCGAAGATGCGCGTGGCATGCTGGCACCGGCACTGACGAGCCCGGACCCGGTGCTCATTTTCGAACACATCCTCCTGTACAACGAAAAAGACACGCTGCCAGCGACGCCTCACACCGTGGATCTCCACAGCGCAGCCGTGCGCCGCAGCGGGCGGGATGTCACACTGATCACCTATGGCGGTTCGCTGCCGAAAACATTGCGTGCCGCAGAGCAATTGGCGGGTGAGGGCATCGAAGCGGAAGTGCTGGATCTGCGCTGCCTGCGACCGCTCGACGACGCGGCAATCATGAACTCGGTGCGGCGCACGCATCGCGCGGTGATCGTGGACGAAGGCTGGCGCAGCGGCAGTCTCTCCGCGGAACTGGGTCTGCGCATCATGGAACAGGCGTTCTACGATCTGGACGCACCAGTCGCGCGGGTGTGCACTGCTGAAGTCCCGATTCCCTATCCCAAACATCTGGAAGACGCCGCGTTGCCGCAGGTGCCTGCGATTTTGGCCGCGGCCCGCGACGTGGTGCACACCCGTGTCTGAATTCCGCATGCCGTCGCTTGGTGCCGGCATGGAAACCGGCACGCTGGCCCAGTGGCTGGTGCAACCCGGCGCGCATATCAAGCGCGGCGACCTGATCGCGGTCGTCGAAACCCAGAAAGGTGCGATTGATGTGGAGTCCTTCGAAGCCGGCACGCTGACGAAATTTCTGGTGGAACCCGGCACGGAAGTTCCGGTCGGTACGCCGCTGGCCGTGATTGACGGCGCGGGGGAGACTGCAGGGAGCGAGGTGGTCAAGCCGGAACCGGTCGCGCCAATCGAACGCCCACATGTTTCACCGGTTGCACGCCGTCGTGCACAGGAACTCGGTGTGGATATCGAAGCGCTTGCCGCCCGTACCGGCGGCAGTGTGAATCTCGAGGATGTCGAGAAAGCCGCCGGCACACCCCACAAACCTGCGCCGGTCGCACCAGCCGGCATGCGCCAGGCCATCGCCGCCACCATGGCGCGTTCCAAGCGCGAGATTCCGCATTACTACCTGGCTGCCACGCTCGACTTCAGCGCAGTGCTGAATCGCCTGCAGACCATGAATGCCAGTCTGCCGGTTCCGGAGCGTCTCGTTTATGGCGTGCTCCTGGTCAAGGCGGTGGCACTGGCGGCAAAACGTTTTCCCGAATTCAATGGTTACTGGGTTGATGACCATTTCGAACCGTCAGAGCGTGTTAATGTCGGAGTGGCGATTTCGCTGCGCGAGGGCGGGCTGGTCGCGCCCGCCTTGCACGACGCAGACGGCAAGAGTCTCAGCATATTGATGCGCGAGTTTCTCGATCTGGTGAACCGGGTGCGTGCCGGGCACATGCGCAGTTCGGAAATTGCCGAACCGACTATCACCGTGTCGAGCATGGGCGAGCAGGGCGTGGATTCCGTGTATCCGATCATCTATTCGCCGCAGGTCGCCATTGTGGGATTCGGCTCCATCGTCGAGCAGCCCTGGGTGGTGTCGGGAAAGGTGGTTGCAACCCGCACCATTACCGCCACGCTGGCGGCGGATCATCGCGTCAGCGACGGCCATCGCGGCGCGCTGTTCCTCGCCTACCTGCGTCAATTGCTCGAGAAGCCGGAGGCGTTGTGAACGACGCTGCCAATACCACACGGCAAAAGGTGCTTGCGGCGCTCGCAGGTGTCGCGCCGGAACTCGATCCGAACGAACTGGATCCGCAGCAGAATTTCCGCGACCAGATGGATTTCGATTCCATCGATTTCCTGAATTTCGCCACCCACCTGCATCAGGCTTTTGGTGTGGACATCCCCGAAGCCGATTATCCGAAACTCTTCAGTCTGGACGGCTGCATCGCCTACTTCAGCAAACGCCCGGGCTGATGCGGCGTTCAGTATTTTGAAGTAAGCCCCAGGATCGCGCTCACGACCAGCACTGCATACATCACCAGCCCGTAGACGCAGGGCGGATAGCCGAAGAGTGTGCCTGCCTGCCCCACGGGCGAACAGGTTGCAGTCTGTGCGAGAAAATCCCGGTAGGTCAGGACGCCGGAAAATATGACCCCCGCCAGGCCCACCAGCAGGATCACCAACAAGCTGTTTTTCCGAGTCATGGCGGCACCCCAGTGTTGTTCACGGTTTGTCAGCATGCGCGGGGCGCTGGCCGGGCGCCATGATGCAGGTCAACGGCTGTTAGCAAGGCAAAGCCTGACCTGTGTCATGCGGCGCCGGGGTGCGATTTGCTACATTGCTGAAGCCAGGGACTCACCTGAAGGGACGAAAGAACAATGTCGGGAAAACGGATAGTCATCATTGGCGGCGGGTTTGCCGGTTTGCAGGTCGCAAAAAAGCTGGGCGGCGATCCCAGGCTTGAGATCACATTGCTCGACCGCAACAACCATTATGTGTTCCAGCCGATGTTGTACCAGGTGGCGACTGCGGCCTTGAGCCCGACGGAAATTGCCTGCCCGATTCGCAACGTACTCGCCGGTTACCGAAACGTGACGGTGCTGCAGGCGAATGTGACGCAACTGGATCTGGAAAAACGCCAGGTGACGGCCGAATCGTTGCAGCTGCCATACGATTACCTGATCGTCGCGACCGGCGCGGAAAACAACTACTTCGGTCACGACGACTGGCAACCCAACGCCACCGGACTCAAGAGTGTGTTCGACGCGGTGACGGTCCGCGATCGTCTGCTGACCGCCTTCGAGCGCGCAGAACGCGAGCCGGATGAAACGCGACGCAAGCAACTGCTCACATTCGTCGTCATCGGCGGTGGTTACACCGGTATCGAACTGGCCGGCGCGGTGGCCGAACTGGCCCGCTATACCCTGGCGCGCGAATTCCGGCGTATCCATCCGGCACTCGCGCGCGTCATTCTGATCGAGGCCGGTCCCAGAATCCTGCCTGCCATGTCCGAATCGCTTGCGCACTATGCACGCAAGGTGCTCGAATCGCTCAGGATCGAAGTGCTCACCGGCGCTTCCGCGTCGGCCGTCACGGAGGCAGGTGTGACGGTCGGCGATCAACACATTCCCTGTTCAACGGTACTGTGGGCCGCCGGCATTCGTGCATCCTCGCTCGGCAAACAGCTCGGTGTCGCAACCGATCATCAGGGCAGGGTGCCGGTGAATCCGGATCTCAGCATTGCCGCACACCCGGAAGTCTTTGTCGCCGGTGATCTTGCGCATTGTCCGGCGCGTGACAACGCACCGTTGCCGGCGCTGGCACCGGTCGCGATGCAACAGGGCCGCCACATCGCGCGCATGATCAAGCGCGATCTCAAAGGCAAATCCAGAACGAAATTCCATTACTGGAACAAGGGCGAGCTGGCCGCCATCGGCCGCAACCGCGCCGTCGGGTTGATCGGCGGAATTCAGGTACGCGGTCTGCCAGCCTGGCTGATGTGGGTGTTCATCCACATCTACTACCTGAGTGATTTCCGCAATCGCCTGATCGTGATGCTGCAATGGGCCTGGACC
>DASUXE010000030.1:0-3815 GCA_036378075.1 Gammaproteobacteria bacterium | reverse complement strand
GCGGCCGACGACGGCGTGATGCCGCAGACCGTTGAAGCGATTCAGCATGCCCGCGCGGCCAATGTGCCGATCGTGGTGGCAGTAACCAAGATCGACAAGCCGGAAGCGGATCTCGAACGCGTGCGCAGCGGATTGGCGCAGCACGAGATCATTTCCGAAGAGTGGGGCGGCGAAAACATTTTCGTGCCGGTTTCCGCCAAGAGCGGCGAAGGTGTGGACAAGTTGCTGGATTCCATCCTGGTGCAGGCCGAAGTGCTGGAACTGAAAGCCGTCGCTTCCGGTCCGGCCTCCGGCTTCGTGCTTGAGTCGAGTCTGGAAAAGGGCCGCGGCTCGGTCGCCACGGTGCTGGTGCAGCGCGGCTTGCTCAAGAACGGCGACATTCTGCTGGCCGGACAGGAGTTCGGCCGGGTGCGCGCCATGTTCGATGAAGACGGCAAGCGTATCGAAGAAGCCGGACCGTCAATGCCGGCGCTGGTGCTGGGTTTGTCGGGTACACCGAATGCAGGTGACGAAGCGGTGGTAGTGCCGGACGAACGCAAGGCGCGCGAAGTGGCGTTGTATCGCCAGGGCAAGATTCGCGACGTCAAGCTCGCACGCCAGCAGGCCGCCAAGCTCGACGACGTGTTCCAGCAGATGCAGGAAGATGCGCAGATGGGTCTCAACCTGCTCATCAAGTCGGACGTGCAGGGCAGCGCCGAAGCGTTGCGCGATGCGGTGACGCAGCTTTCCACCGATGAGATCAAGGTCAAGGTAATCGCCAGCAGCGTTGGCGGTATTACCGAATCGGACGTGAATCTGGCGATGGCATCCAAGGCCGTCATCATCGGCTTCAACGTGCGCGCCGATAGTGGTGCCCGCCGTCTGATCGCGGAGTCCGGTGTCGACGTCCGTTACTACAGCGTGATCTACGAAGCGATCGATGACGTCAAGAAAGCCGTCAGCGGCATGCTCAAGCCCGAACTGCGCGAGCAGATCGTCGGTCTGGCCGAAGTCCGTGACGTGTTCCGCTCGTCGAAGATGGGTGCGGTGGCCGGCTGTCTGGTCATCGAGGGTTCGGTCAAGCGCAACCTGCCGATTCGTGTGTTGCGCGACAACGTTGTGATTTACGAAGGTCAGCTCGAATCGCTGCGCCGCTTCAAGGACGACGTTGCCGAAGTCCGTGCCGGCACCGAATGCGGTATCGGCGTCAAGGACTACAACGACGTGCGGGCCGGCGACCAGATTGAATGCTACGAGCGCGTGGAAGTTGCGCGCGCCATCTGACGCACGCAGGCTGTATCCATGGCACGTGAATTCGAACGTTCCAGCCGGGTTGCCGGACAGTTGCAGCGCGAGCTGTCGGAACTGATCCGTCGCGAGGTCAAGGATCCGCGGGTGCGGCTGGTAACCGTCACCAAGGTGGATGTCACCCGCGATCTGTCGCATGCCAAAGTCCTGATCTCGGTGCTGGGCGAAGACGGTCCGCAACCGGAAGTGCTCGCCGCATTGCAGCACGCCGCCGGATATCTGCGTCATCTGCTAGGCAAGATGTTGAAGATGCGCAGTATTCCCGAGCTGCATTTCACCCAGGACGACGTGCTCGAGCGTGCCGCGCATCTCACTGCCTTGATCAATAAAGCCAACCGCGACAAGGGTCCGGGAGAAACCAACTCTTGATGACCGATGAACCGCGGCCGCACGGCGCGAAGCGAATCAAGCCGCAGCAACAGCGTCGCCGCGAATACCGCGATGTACACGGAGTATTGCTGCTCGACAAACCGGTCGGCATGACTTCGAACCAGGCCTTGCAGCATGTGCGGCGTCTGTTCAACGCACGCAAGGCCGGTCATACCGGCAGTCTTGATCCGCTCGCCACCGGCCTGTTGCCATTGTGCTTCGGCGAAGCCACCAAGATTTCCTCGTTTCTGCTCGATTCCGACAAGCGCTACGCGGTGACTGCGCGTCTGGGTGTACGCACCCGCACTGGTGATGCCGAAGGCGAAGTCATCGAAACCTGTCCGGTGCCGGCGCTTACGGATGCGGATATCGAACGCGCCCTGGCCGGCTTCATGGGTGAAATCCAGCAGATACCACCGATGTATTCCGCGCTCAAACACCAGGGACAGCGTCTTTACGACCTGGCCCGCGAAGGCGTGGAGGTGGAGCGCGCGCCGCGCAGCGTGACGATCCGGGAAATCGAGCTGATCCGTCACGACGCCGACGGCCTCGAACTGACAGTACGCTGCTCGAAGGGCACCTATATCCGGACCCTGATCGAGGACATTGCCGTGGCACTCGGCACCTGCGCCCACGTCATCGCCCTCCGGCGCTTCGAGGTCGGCCCATTTGGCGGGAAGGACGGGCTGCCGATGCACTCGCTGGAGGAGCTGCGCGAACTCGCGACCGCACCGGGCCGGCTGGATCAAACGCTGCTGCCGGTGGACAGCGCTCTTAGCCATTGGCCGGCGGCGCATCTGGGCACGGAGGCGGCCTGGTATTTCGGGCGCGGACAGGCCGTGGTGGTACCGGCTGCCCCGACGGCAGGCTGGCTGCGGGTTTATGACGGGGAGCGCTTTCTGGGGCTGGGCGAGGTGATCCCGGATGGCCGGATTGCCCCCCGGCGCATGATACGGATACCCGATAACCCGGTTTGATGCTGATTTTATTGGCTTTTTACTTGTCCGGAGCCAAGCGCAGGACTACAATACGCGGCTGATTTCAAGGGCAAGCAAATACTTCGGAGTTGACCTTACATGTCGTTCACTGCTGAAAAGAAACAGGAAGTCATCGCCGCCTACCGCCGCGATGCCAAAGATACCGGTTCGCCGGAAGTGCAGGTGGCCTTGTTGTCCGCCCGCATCGAGGGTTTGGGTGGTCATTTCACCCAGCACTCCCAGGATCATCATTCCCGTCGTGGTCTGCTGAAGATGGTAAACCAGCGCCGCAAGCTGCTGGATTACCTCAAGAAGTCGGACCAGTCGCGCTACGAGGCGCTGATCGAGCGTCTGGGCTTGCGCCGCTGATTCGATTTTCTAAAAACACGCAGTACACGAAGGGTAGACCGTGACAGTAATCAAGAAGAGCTTTCAATACGGCGACCATACCGTGACGATCGAGACCGGCGAAATCGCCCGTCAGGCGTCCGGTTCGGTTTTGGTGAACATGGCCGATACGGTGGTGCTGGTCACCGCTGTGGGTTCCAAGACTGCAGTCGAAGGCCGGGATTTTTTCCCGCTCACTGTGAACTATCAGGAGAAGACCTACGCCGCGGGCAAAATCCCGGGCGGCTTCTTCAAGCGCGAAGGCCGGCCCAGTGAAAAGGAAACTCTCACCTCCCGCCTGATTGATCGCCCCCTCCGTCCGCTGTTCCCCAAAGGTTTCTACAACGAAGTCCAGGTCGTCTCCACGGTCATTTCGATGAACCCGGACGTGGATCCGGATGTGCCATCACTGATCGGCGCGTCTGCGGCGGTCGCGATTTCGGGTATGCCGTTCGCGGGACCGATCGGCGGTTGCCGTGTCGGCTACATCGACGGCAAGTATGTGTTGAACCCTACATACACCCAGTTGCAGCAGTCGCAGCTCGACCTCGTGGTCGCCGGTACTGACAAGGCCGTGCTGATGGTGGAATCGGAAGCCAAGTGCCTGTCCGAAGACGTGATGCTCGGCGCCGTGATGTTCGGTCACGAACAGATGCAGGCCGCCATCAAGGTCATCGAGGAACTCGCGAAGGAAGCCGGCAAGCCGGCCTGGGACTGGAAACCGGCCGAGAAAGACAAGGGCCTGGCCGAAGCGGTCGCCGCGGAAGCCGAGAAGGCGCTCACCGACGCCTACCA
>DASUXE010000029.1:0-4596 GCA_036378075.1 Gammaproteobacteria bacterium | reverse complement strand
TCGAATTCCTGGTCCAGTATCTGGTCTTGCGTCATGCAGCGGCGGATCCGGCGCTGCTCGATTGGACTGACAACATCCGCAATCTGGATGGTCTGGTGGCCAGTGGCGTGCTCAGTCCGGCACAGGGCACCTTCCTGGCTGACACCTATCGTGCCTTTCGCCGCATCGTGCACCGTTGCACCCTGGAGGGCCGGCCGGCGCAGATGCCCCCGGCCGAGGCCGAACCCGCGCGATCCCGGGTGCGCGCGCTGTGGGATGAATTTATCGGCGTGCCCGATGCTCCGGCGCAAGGGAAGGGCTTGGTATAATCGCGCCTCCCTTCCGGAAAATGAGGTTTCCCGTGGCCGGAACCGCTGCCAGCAACGCAGGGCAACAAGCCCCCAATACCCGCCGTCACTACGATGTCAGCCGCAAGGATCTGCCGCTGCACTGCCCGATGCAGGGCATGAGCGTGTGGAACTCACATCCGCGCGTCTTCATACCGGTCGAGGAGACCGGCGAAGCCAAATGCCCATATTGTGGGGCCGAGTACACCTTAGTTGATTAACGGGACATTCAGGCGGGATATCCGATGAATTCTGCATTGTCCCGTATCTCAGTGGTGTTGATCGTACGTAACGCCGCCGCGTCGCTGGCAGCAACGCTCGACAGCGTGCTGGAGTTCGACGAAGTGGTGGTGTACGACAACGGTTCCGGCGACGACACCGTCGCGATCGCCGGGCGCTATCCGAATGTAAGTATCCACAAGGGCGAATTCAGCGGCTTCGGTGCCACCCGTAACGCGGCGGCGGCGTTGGCGCGCAACGATTGGGTGTTTTCACTCGACGCCGATGAAGTGGTGAGCGATGGGCTGGTGGCGAGTATCGCGGGACTCGCGCTCGGCAATGTGGACATCGCCTATGCGGTCGAGCGACAGAATTACCTGCTCGGCGCACGGGTGCGGTTTTCCGGCTGGGGCAGCCAGTGGCTTACCCGACTGTACAACCGGACCACACATGCATTCACCAACGTTGCGGTGCATGAAAAGGTCGCGCTGAAGAGCGGCGAGCAGGCCATGCAGCTCACCGGCACCCTGCGGCATACCGCGATGCGCGATGCCGGCGACTTCCTGGTCAAGATGCATCGCTACACCATGCTCAAGGCGGGCGAATCCACCCGCACCTATCATCCGGCGATTATCGTGCTCAAGACATTCTGGGCATTCATACGCAGCTACGTGCTGCGACTGGGCGTACTCGATGGCTGGCGCGGACTGCTGATTTCGGTGTCCGAAGCTAACGGCGTGTTTTACAAGTACATCGTTATTTATTCACAGAGAAAACAACCATGATCATCGTAACCGGCGGCGCCGGCTTCATCGGCAGCAATCTGGTGCTCGCGCTCAATCAGCGCGGTCATTCCGACATCATCGTGGTGGATGATCTCAAGGACGGCACCAAGTGCCGCAATCTGGTCGATTGCGAGATTGCGGATTACCGCGACAAGGACCAGTTCCTGCAGCAGGTCATCAGCGGTGCCGCGCTCGGACCGGTCGAGGCCATCTTCCACCAGGGCGCCTGCTCCGACACCACCGAATGGGATGGCCAGTACATGATGGCCGTGAATTACGAATATTCGAAAGTGCTGCTCGAATACTGTCAGGCCCGCAACATCCCGTTCATCTATGCCTCTTCGGCATCGGTGTACGGCGGCGGCAGCGTGTTCAAGGAAGAACGCCAGTATGAAGCGCCCCTCAACATGTACGGCTATTCCAAATTTCTGTTCGACCAGCACGTGCGCCGGCGCATGAAAACCGGACTCAAGAGCCAGATTGTCGGGTTCCGCTATTTCAATGTGTACGGACCGCGCGAACAGCACAAGGGTAAGATGGCCAGCACCGCATTTCATTTCAACAACCAGATCCTGAGCGACGGGCAGTGCAAACTGTTCAGTGGCAGCGGTGGTTACGGCGATGGCGAGCAGCGCCGCGATTTCATTCACGTCGACGACGTGTGCGCGGTCAATCTGTGGGCCTGGGAACATTCCAAGGTCTCCGGCATATTCAATCTCGGCACCGGCCGCAGCCAGACGTTCAACGATGTCGCCAATGCGGTAATCAAGTATCACGGCAAAGGCAAAATCGAATACATTCCGTTCCCGGAAAATCTCAAGGGCCGTTACCAGAGTTTCACCGAGGCCGACATGAGCGCGATACGCGCCGCCGGTTGCGAACACGATTTCATGACGGTGGAGCAGGGTGTGCACAAATATATGACTTGGTTGAATAAAGAGTAATCAGTGCTCCCGGTCGCTGAGGCGACGGGTCAGGGGATAATTCGATTCATGGTGTCCGACCACGCAAAGAAAATTCTTATCGTCGGCCCCGCGTGGATCGGCGACATGGTGATGGCACAAAGCCTGTTCATCACTCTCAAGCAACGTATTCCGGATGCTGAAATCGACGTGCTGGCGCCGGCCTGGTCGCAGCCGCTGCTGGCGCGCATGCCCGAAGTGGGACAGGCAATCGAGATGCCGCTGGGGCATGGCGAGTTCGGCTTTGCCGCGCGCCGGCATCTCGGCATCGAGCTGCGTGCCAGCAACCATGATCAGGCCATCGTATTGCCGCGCTCCTGGAAGTCCGCGCTGGTGCCGTTCTTTGCCCGCATCCCGCAGCGCACCGGCTATCGCGGTGAATTCCGCTACGGTCTGCTCAATGACATCCGGCCCCTGGACAAGACCGTGCTGACGCAGACGGTGCAACGCTTCGTGACGCTGGGACTGGAATCCGGGGCAGGCTTGCCGCCGTCGATTCCGCAACCAAGATTGCGCATGGACGGTGTGCAGCGCGACTGGCTGCTGCGGGTACTGAAGCTGGATACCGCGCGCCCCATCGTCGCCCTGCTGCCGGGTGCGGAATATGGACCGGCCAAGCGCTGGCCCGCGGAGTCGTTCGCCTGGCTGGCGCGGCGCCTGGTCAAGGATGGTTACGCCGTGTGGGTGTTCGGATCGGAGAAGGAAAAGCCGCTGGGTGAAACCATTATCAGCGGTCTTGGCAATGAGGCGGTGAATCTCTGCGGCCGTACCCGGTTGGTGGATGCGGCCGATCTGCTGTCGCTCGCGCAGTGTGCCGTGACCAACGATTCGGGACTGATGCATGTCGCCGCCGCGATGGGGGTGCGGGTGGTCGCAATCTACGGTTCTTCGTCGCCGGACTATACGCCACCGCTGACCGATAAGGCGGATATCGTATATCTCAGACTGGAATGCAGCCCGTGTTTTCAGCGCGAGTGTCCGCTGGGGCATCTCAATTGCCTCAAGCAGATCACGGTCGAGGATGTTTACCGGCGCGTGGCCGGCAACTGAACGTCTCAGCGTTCTTCCTGCAAGGTGTATCCGGCGGTTTTCAGCGCCGGGATGATCTTCCCGGTCTTCCCTATGATTTCGATCGCATCGCCCAATCCCTTGAGTTGGATGAAGAGACGTTGATGGAATAGCCCCGGGCGTTTGGCGAAGATCACATGATCACGCTGGTAGGTTCTCCCGCTGAGCGCTTTCACGACGATGAAACTTCCGTAGATCGTGAAGCGTGCCGGGATCGTGGTGTAGAAATTCTTGCCGCTCGAGAAGCCGACGATCGGGTCTGATTTCACATGGCAATGTACCGAGAGCACCGGGACCAGATTCGCTTCCAACGGAAGTTTCTTGCCGTTGATCACTAATATCCAAAGGTAATATGCGAGTATGCCGCAGACTGGAACCGTCGAGACCGTTATCAGGATGTATAACATCGCTTGACCTCCCCCAGATCATCTCCTCAGAGCATCGAATCCAGATGCTGGATCAACTTTTCAACTTCGTGTGCAGTGTTGTAATGCACCATCGACACCCGGATCACGCCGTTCTGTTTCGCTAATCCCAGTGCCTCAATGAAGCGTTTCGCGTAGAAGTGCCCGTAGCGGATGCCGATATGGTGACGATCCATGGCCGCCGGGATTTCCGCCGAATCGCGGCCCTCGATCGCAAAGGAAACCGTCGGCACCCGTCGCCGGCTGTCGGCGTGGTCCGGACCGATGATGCGGAGTTTCTTTTTGCTGCGCAGGAAGGCCAGTACCGCATCTGCGAGCGACGATTCGTGGGTGGCTATCGCCGGCCACGCGTCACCGCCGTGAGTGGCGTGCAGCGAATCGAAATATTCCGGAATAGCCGTCAGGCCGTAAGCGAGTTCATAAGGTACGGCGCCGGGTTGAAGTTTGCCGGGCAGCACGTCCTTGCCGATGAATTCGTGGTTGAGGTTGGCAAGTTCCAGCAGCGCCGCGCGCTTGCCGTACAGCACACCGAGGTGCGGGCCGTAAACCTTGTAGGCGCTGAACACGTAGAAGTCCACATCCCAGGCGCGTACGTCCACCGGCCGGTGCGGCGCACAGGCGACGCCGTCCACGCACACTCTGGCGCCGTGCGCATGGACCAGGCGGGTGATCTCCGCAACCGCTTCAATGCCGCCCACGATGTTGGAGGTCTGAGTGAAACAGACCAGCCGGGTGCGGTCGTTCAGCAAGGCTTTCAGATCGTCTGGTTCAAGCCGCCAGGATTCGGTATTGAGGTTCCAGGTCCTGATGT
>DASUXE010000028.1:0-4888 GCA_036378075.1 Gammaproteobacteria bacterium | reverse complement strand
AGGCAATCGATATCGTCGTGGATTGTTCGGTGGAATATCAACGTTATATAGAGGATTGCCAGGTCTGCTGCCGGCCCATGACCATCACCGTGTCGATTGGTGACAATGGTCAGGCTTCGGTCGAGGTCTCCCACGAAGACGAAACGTAACAAGACGTGGTGACTGACGAATGAAATACAAGGACTATTACGACGCGCTGGGCGTGAAGCGCGATGCCAGCGACGCCGAGATCAAGGCGGCGTACCGCAAACTGGCGCGTAAATTTCATCCCGATGTGTCCAAGGAGAAGGATGCCGAGGCGCATTTCAAGGAGATTGCCGAGGCATATCAGACACTCAAGGACAAGGAAAAGCGCGCTGCCTACGACCAGCTGGGTCAGCAGCAGCCCGGTCAGGACTTCCGTCCGCCGCCGGATTGGCAGCAGCGGTACGGTGACACACATTTTTCATTTGAAGACATTGATCTGGCGGATCTGTTTGCCGGTATGCACGGCGCGGGTCATCGCAGAAGCATGCGTGTGGCCGGCGAAGACTACGACGTGCCGGTTGAAATCACTTTGCAGCAGGCTTTCCATGGTACTGACGTCGCGCTGAATCTCAGCATCCCGGAATTCGATGCATCCGGCCGCATGCGCCGCGTGCCGCACACGGTCAAGGCCCATATCCCCAAGGGTGCTACCACCGGCCAGCGCTTGCGGGTGCCAGGTAAGGGTGGCAAGGGATTGAATGGCGGGCGCGACGGCGATCTCTATCTCGACATAACATTACAGCCGCATCCGGTGTTCCGGGTAAGCGGTCATGACCTTTATATGGACCTGCCGCTGGCGCCGTGGGAAGCGGTGCTCGGCGCCAGCGTCGAAGTGCCGACACCCGCCGGCGCGGTGCGTCTCAAGGTACCGCCGGGCACGCGGGCAGGCCAGCAGTTCCGTCTTTCGGGCAAGGGCCTGCCCAAGCCGCACGATGGCGCGGGTAACCTGATCGCAATGGTGCAGATCGCGGTTCCCGATCATGCCAGCGACAAGGAGCAGGCGCTTTACCGGCAGCTTGCCGAGGCCGCGGTGTTCGATGCGCGCAAGCGGCTGCGAGAGGAGGCGGGAAAATGACAAAAGGATTTATTGAACCCGGCTGGCTCGATCAACATCAGCAGTTGTCGCTGGCAGAACTTGCGGAACTCTCCGGTTTGTCCGAAGTCGAGATTCATGAGTTGACCGAATACGGCGTGTTCGTGCCGGAAGATCCCGAATCACGTTCCCTGGTCTACGGGGCGCACTGCATCACCATTGCGCGCACGGCGTCACGCCTGCGCAGCGATTTCGAACTGGATACGGCGGGACTTGCGGTGACGCTGACACTGCTGGACCGCGTGCGCGATCTCGAAGCCCGCATCCGCGAACTGGAAGCGCTATTGCCGGGCGGCGGGACGGTGATCTGAAGCCGCTGAGTATTAACTTGCGCGCGTTTTATGTAAACCGGTTGCGGCGGTGGTGCGTTGCATAACAAACTGTACAGTGTTGCGGCGAGCGTGCAACTGGTCGAACTCTTTCGGGAGCGATTATAAAGAGGTGCCTTGTCATGAAGCGTATATTTACTGTTCCGGTCGTGTTTGGCATTTTGCTGCTGCTGGTGGGCTGCAACGGCAGCAGTAATGGGCGCGTATCTATAGCGCTTACCGATTCGCCTTTTGACAATGCCAGCGCGGCTGTCGTGGAGTTTACCGGCATCACATTCCAACCGGACGCCGGGGCGCCAATTACCTATAAATTCTATGCTCCGCAGCAAATTGATCTCGCGCAATTACAGAATGGCAATCGGACTCCCTTGGTCGACAGTTTTACCTTGCCGGCGGGCCATTACCAGTACGCTGAATTGCTGATTTCAGCCACCGGCAGCGGCACCGATTCGTATCTAACTTTGAATGACGGTACTCAGCACGCACTGGTGCTCGGACCGACCGGCACACAGGGCCTCAGAGCCCGCTATCTTGTCGGCGGTTTTGACGTTGACGCCGATACAACGCGTGCGTACACCATCGATTTTGATATGCGCAAATCCGTGCTGAGCCCGACCGCGCCGTCTACAGACTATGTGTTAGAACCCAGATTGCGGATGGTGCAGGATGATACGGTTGGCAATATCATCGGTACAGTTTCAAGTAGTTTGATAGGCAGTGGTTGCACACCTGTGGTGTATGCCTATGATGGCACCGTGAGCAAGCCGGCCGATCTGGATAACACCGCACCCGCAAACACCCAGCCTGTATCGGAGTCGCCGGTTAAACTTAATGCCACGACCGGTGCTTACGAATTTACAGTGGCCTATTTGCCAGCTGGTACCTATACAATGGCGCTGACATGCGATGCGGCCGCAGATAATCCCGCGCAGCCAGACGCCATCACGTTCGAATTTACAGGCACCGCTCCGGCCATTCTCGGCAGTACTGTTCGCATCAGCATGAACTGAACGGAGCCGTGGTTGGTCCGCCGGGGCCGGAGCGGTCTGCAGCACGCTTGGCCTGCGCTTCAACTCCGGGTAAAGTGCCCGTCCTGCGCCGGACGCGATGGCGTGCGGCACGGTTTTTATCACCAGCACGAGGACTTCCCGTGATGTTGCGTACATTTGCTTTAAGCCTGTTTGGTACGGTGGCGTTGATGGCATTTTCGACATCGGCGACCTTGGCAAATCCCGCCAAATCCAAGGACACTCCCCAGATGATTTTTGTGCCACGGACCAATCCGTTCATGGCTCCCAGCACGTTGCCGTTCCAGGCGCCGGCTTTCAACAAGATCAAGGACAGCGATTTCAAACCCGCAATCGAGGCGGGCATGAAACTGCAACTCGAGGAAGTGGAGAAAATCGCGAACAACCCCGCGGCTCCAACGTTCGAGAACACGCTGGCCGCGCTTGAGAAGAGCGGCCAGTTGCTGACGCGTGTAAGCACGGTGTTCAACCTGCTGACCGGCGCCAACACCGATCCGGCCTTGCAGAAGATTCAGGGCGAAGTAGCCCCCGAACTCGCCGCGCACCAGGATGCAATCTATCTCAATACCAAGTTGTTCAAGCGCATCCAGGCGGTTTATGACCAGCGCGACAAGTTGAAGCTGGATCCAGAATCGCGCCGTCTGCTCGAATACGATTATCAGGAATTCGTGCTGGCGGGCGCCAAACTTTCAACCAGGGACAAAACCCGGCTCAAGAAGCTGAACGAGGAAGAAGCCACGCTTACCACCCAATTCATCAACAAGCTGCTGGCCGGTACCAAGGCCGGCGCACTGGTGGTTGACGACAAGGCCAAGCTTGCGGGTCTGAGCGATGGTGAAATTGATGCCGCTGCCCAGGCGGCGAAAGATCGCGGTCTGAAGGGCAAGTGGGTGATTCCGTTGCAGAACACCACCCAGCAGCCGGCTTTGCAGGAACTGACCGACCGTGCGACCCGCGAACAACTGTTCAAGGCGTCGTGGCTGCGTACCGAACATGGTGACAAGAACGACACGCGTTCCACGATTGCGCGCATCGCGAAACTCCGTGCCGAGAAGGCCAAGCTGCTCGGTTATCCGGATTACGCAGCCTGGAAACTTCAGGACCAGATGGCGAAGACGCCGGAACGTGCGTTGAAGTTCATGGACGATCTGGTACCGGCCGCAACTGCGCGGGCGAGTGCCGAAGCCAAGGATATTCAGGACATGATCGAGAAGGACGGCAAGCACTTCAAGGTGCAGCCGTGGGACTGGGAACTTTATTCCGAGAAGGTCCGCAAGGCCAAGTACGATCTGGATGAAGATCAGATCAAGCCGTACTTCGAGCTGAACAATGTGCTCGAGAACGGCGTGTTCTACGCTGCGCATCAGCTCTACGGACTGACCTTCAAGGAGCTGCACGATCTGCCCGTGTGGCAGCCCGACGTGCGCGTGTTCGAAGTGTTCGACAAGGACGGTTCGCCGCTGGCGCTGTTCTACTGCGACTACTTCAAGCGCGACAACAAGTCCGGCGGCGCCTGGATGGATAACCTCGTATATCAGTCCAAACTGCTGGGCCTGAAGCCGGTTGTTTACAACGTCGCGAACTTCACCAAACCGGCGCCGGGCCAGCCGGCGTTGCTGAGCTTCGATGACGTGGTGACCATGTTCCACGAATTCGGCCACGCATTGCACGGCATGTTCGCGGACGAGGAATATCCCAGCCTGTCGGGCACCGCGACACCGCGCGATTTCGTGGAATTCCCGTCGCAGTTCAATGAGCACTGGGCGCTCAATCCCGAAGTATTCGCGCACTACGCGAAGAACTACAAGACCGGCGAACCGATGCCGAAGGAACTGGTCGCCAAGATCAAGAAAGCGGCAACTTTCAACATGGGCTACAACATGACCGAGCTGATTTCGGCGGCCCTGCTCGATATGTCGTGGCACACGCTGCCGGCCAGCGCGCCGCTGCAGAACGTCGACAAGTTCGAAGCCGCGGCACTCAAGAAAAACGGCACCGATCTTTCCTATGTGCCGCCGCGTTACCGTTCCAGCTACTTCCTGCACATCTGGGGCAACGGCTACGCGGCCGGTTATTACGCGTATCTGTGGACCGAGATGCTGGCGGATGATGCCTACGGCTGGTTCGACGAACACGGCGGGCTGACACGGGCCAACGGCGACCGTTTCCGTGCCATGATTCTGTCGCGTGGCAACAGCGAAGATCTTGCCAAGCTTTATCGCGACTGGCGTGGCCACGATCCGGAGATCAAGGACATGCTGAAGGATCGTGGTCTTACCGGAAACTGAACGCGATTCGATCGTCTCCAAACAGGGCCGGCTTCATGCCGGCCCTTTTTTTCCGCGCCGGGCTCGGAGCTTGCGCAGGCTTGCCGTTATACTTTGCAACCGGTGCAGTTACTGTTAAGAGCC
>DASUXE010000027.1:0-7295 GCA_036378075.1 Gammaproteobacteria bacterium | reverse complement strand
GGAAAACACGTTGAATGCGGGATGAAAGCGCGCCAGATATTCAGTCAACAGCAACAGCATGTGTCAGCTCCCGTTCATGGCCATGTCCACGGCCTGTTGTGCCCGGAGCGCATTCACCACGCGCTCCATCCGCATACTGCGGGAACCCTTGATCAATAACGTCACATTGTCCGGCAGCGTCTGCCGCAATCTGCCGAGCAGCGCATCGAGCTCGGTGAAGTGTTCCGCCGACACGCCAAAGCTGTCGCTTGCGGCGCGACTCAGCGTGCCGAAGGTCAGCAACCGCGTTACCCCGGCACGGCGTGCCTGCACGCCGGCTTCCGCATGCAGCGCCGCCGCGCTTTCGCCCAACTCGCCCATGTCACCGAGCACCAGCCAGACCGGTGATCCGAGGCTCACGGCAAAATCCACCGCCGCCGCAAGCGACAGCGGATTCGCGTTGTAGGTATCGTCGATCAAACGGCATCCCTTGATGCCCGGCATTACCACCAGCCGCCCTGCGGTGACGGGTACATCCGACAGCGCCTGCGCAGCCGTTTCCAGTTCGACTCCCGCGGCCGTCGCCGCCGCGAGCGCCGCCAGCGCATTGGCAACGTTGTGCCGGCCCGGAAGCGACAGTTGCACGTCGGCATCACCGAGCGGCGAAGTCATGCGAAACCGCCATGCACCGGCTGCATTGACCTGCAGCGAACCCGGCAGCGGATGAAAATCGGCCTGCTCGCTGAAGCCGAAGGTGCGGACAACGCCTGCTGTCGTCATGCGCCGCCAGGTTGCGGCATGCGCATCGTCGGCGTTGATAATCGCCACACCTTTCGACCCAAGCGCCGCAAACAGCGCGCCCTTCTCCCTGGCAACACCTTCGATAGAGCCGAGAAATTCCAGATGCGCCGGTCCGGCGTTGGTGATCACACCGACTGTCGGCATGGTGATGCCTGCCAGCCAGGCGATTTCGCCCGGATGATTGGTGCCCATCTCGATCACCGCGGCACGATGATCCGAATTCAGCTCCAGCAGGGTAAGCGGCAGTCCGATGTCGTTGTTCATGTTGCCGCGCGTCGCCAGTGTCGCACCATTGCGCCGCATGACGTGCGACAGCATTTCCTTGAGCGTGGTCTTGCCGCTGGAACCGGTGATGCCGATGACGGGAATATCGAATTGCGCACGCCACGCTTGTGCATAGTTGCCAAGCGCACGGCGCGTGTCCGTTACCACAATCTGCGGCAGGTCGCAGCCATCCACATGCCGCTGCACCATCGCACCGGCCGCACCCCGCTCGCGCGCAATCGGCAAAAAATCATGTGCGTCGAAGTTGACGCCCTGAATCGCAACAAACAATTCGCCGTTGGCGAGCTTGCGGGTGTCGGTGCTGACACCGGTAAACGTTCGATCCTTGCCGACCAGCTTGCCGCCGACCAGGTCTGCAACCCGGGAAAGGGAACGTGCGATCATGCGCGCGCTCCCTTCAGCAAACCTGCAACCGTGTCACGATCGCTGTACGGGAGATTGCGGCCGTCGATTATCTGATAGTCCTCATGACCCTTGCCGGCAACCAGCACCACGTCACCTGGCGCCGCGTCCTGAAGCGCCATGCCCACCGCTCTGGCGCGGTCGCGTTCAACCTGTACATGGTTACGTTGCTCGAAACCGGCGAGGATGTCATCGACAATGCGATTACCGTCTTCATGGCGCGGATTGTCGTCGGTGATGATCACCCTATCGGCGAGTCGTCCGGCAATGCGGCCCATCTCCGGACGCTTGCCGCGATCGCGTTCGCCGCCGCAGCCGAATACGCACCACAACTGCCCGCGGCAATGCGCGCGTGCTGCAGTAAGCGCTTTTTCCAGCGCATCCGGCGTGTGCGCGTAATCCACCACCACCAGTGGCTGATCCGCGCTGCCGCCAAAACATTCCATCCGCCCTGGCACAGTGCGGGCGCGGCTGATCGCATGCAGCGCATCGGCAAACCTGATTCCCATGGCCAGCAATGCGCTCAGTACCGCGAGCAGGTTGGCGGCATTGAATCCACCGAGCAGCCGCGAATCGACGTGCCCGCTGCCCCAGTCTCCGCTGATGTCGAAGTTCATGCCGCCGGGATGCAGCACCAGATTTCTGGCACGCAGTACCCGTCCATGCGGGATGCGCGCGTCGCCCAGCGTATACCCGGTGATCTGCACCCGGGCCGGGAGACTTTCCGCCAGTGCGCGCCCGAATGGGTCGTCGAGATTCACCACGGCATGGGCAAGTCCCGGCATCTGAAACAGCCGTTGTTTGGCGGCGCCATACGCCCGCATGTCACCGTGGTAATCCAGATGATCGCGGGTCAGGTTGGTGAACACCGCCACCGCAACATGCACGCCCGCGAGACGCCCCTGGTCCATGGCGTGACTCGATGCTTCCATGCTCACGTGACGGGCACCCTGGTCACGAAACCGCGCCAGCCAGTGTTGCACGTGCACCGCATCCGGCGTGGTATGAGTCGGGGTTTCGAGTTTTCCGTACAGTCCGTAGCCGACGGTACCGAGAACACCGCACGGATTGCCGAGTTCATGCAATGCCTGCGCCGTTATCAGACTGACCGACGTCTTGCCGTTGGTACCGGTCACCGCCATGACCCGCTGCACAGCAGACGGATCCGCATAAAAACGTGCCGCCAGCACGCCGGCGCGCTGCCCGAGATCGCGAATCGCGAAAGCAGGCACGCGCCTTAGCCCGGCAAGATACGGTTCCGCATCAGCCGGATCGTAGACAATTGCGATCGCGCCGCGCCGAATGACATCATCAAGATATTCAAGACCGTGATGCTGCAATCCGCGACAGGCCAGAAACAGATAACCCGGTCGCACGTCGCGGCTATTCATGGCCAGACCCTGCAGCAGACTGTCCTCGTTGGCGAGCACCTGCGCATCGCCGCGCAACACCACCGACAGGCGCACACCATTCAATGCTTCAGCCTGTACGTTCATGTCGGGTGCCTCAGATTCACCACGTACGCCGTGGTGGTCAGATTGCTGAGGTCATCGGGCGGAATATCGAGCAGGCGCAAGGCACCGGTCATGACCTTGGCAAACACCGGAGCTGCCACTGTCGCGGCGTAATACTCGCCCTTGCTCGGATCGCGGATCACCACCACCGCCACCAGGCGCGGATTGGTGGCGGGTGCCATGCCTGCGAATACTGAAATATAGCGTTTGTCGGAATAACCGCCGTTCTGTGCGATGTGCGCGGTACCGGTCTTGCCGGCGACGTGATAACCAACCACGTCGGCGCGAGCGCCGGTACCGGCATCCGACACCACGGTTTCAAGCATGCTGCGAAGTGAGTGATCTATGGAAGCTGGAATCACGCGTTCGCCCGGAGACGCTTGATCCAGTTTTACAAACGACGGCGCGTGCCGCACGCCATCGTCAGCCAGCGTGTCGTAGGCATCCGCAAGCTGCAACGCCGTGATGGCGACGCCATAACCATATGAAATGGTGGCCTGACGCGCCTGGCTCCAGGCCTGCCATGCCGGCAACGAACCCGGCACTTCACCGGGGAAACCGCTGCCGGTGGTACGCCCGAACCCGAACGCACTCAGCGTGTTCCACAACAACTGCGGTTGCAATGACAAGGCAATCTTGCTGGCACCAACGTTGCTGGATTTTTCGATAATGGTGGTCAGATTTATCGCACCAAAATCATGCTCATCGTGAATCGTATAACCGGAGACTTTGTAAAAGCCCGGCGAGGTGTTCACGATCGAACCCGGCGCATATTTGCCGGACAGCAATGCCGCAACGATCGTGAACGGCTTCATGCTGGAGCCGGGTTCGAACTGATCGGTGACCGCACGGTTGCGATACAAGTCGCCGTGGTAATCGTCCCGGTTGTTGGGATTGAACGAAGGCTGATTCGCCATCGCCAGCACTTCACCGGTTTTGGCATCCATCACGATGATGGAACCGGATTTGGCGCCCTGATCCATCACTGCCTGTTTCAGCGCGCGATAAGCCAGATATTGCACGCGCAGATCGATGCTGGTGGTCAGATCCTTGCCCGGACGCGGCGAACGCAGGTTCTCGACATCCTGCACCGAGTGTCCGAAACGATCCACGATGACGCGTTCGGCGCCGGGGACACCGCGCAGCCAGTCGTTGTAACCGAGCTCCAGTCCTTCCTGACCGCGATCATCCACGTTGGTAAAACCCAGCACGTGCGCCGCGACTTCACCGGTGGGGTAATAGCGCCGGTATTCACGCTGAGCGTAGACCCCGGGAATATTCAGCGCCACGATTTTCTGTGCGACATACGGATCCAGTCCGCGCACCAGATAAACGAATTCCTTGTCGCTGTTCTGTCGCAGCAACGCTTTCACGTCAGCTGACCGCATGTCCAGGGCTTTCGCCAATTCCGGAATGCGCTGGGTTGCGGTGGACAGTTCCTGCGGGTTCATCCAGATCGAATCCACCGGCGTCGACACCGCCAGCGGTTCGCCGTTGCGGTCCAGGATCATGCCGCGGTGAGCCGCAACTTCGACCACGCGCAAGTGCCGCTCCTGACCCTGGGTTTGCAGGAACTGCTTGTCCACCACCTGCAGGTAAATCGCCCGGCTCAGCAAAATGAGCGAGATCAGCGCGAACACCAGCAGCGCCGCAATACTGCGCCAGCTCCACGCCAGATTTTGATCGATCCGGCTGCTCACGGCGGCGTCACCACGATTTCAACGTGTTGCGGTATCTCCATATCGAGTTTCTGGGTTGCCATCTGCTCAATGCGCGCGTGCGTCGACCAGGTGCTCTGTTCCAGCAGCAACTGCCCCCATTCGACATTCAGCGCATCGCGCTGCTGGCGCAATTGCTGTAATTGCGCAAACAGTACCCGGTTCTCATGCCGCGCATCGATTACCGCAAATGCGCTCAGCAGCACCGCCAGCAGCAACAACCCCATGACCGCGCGGGTCAGTTTCATGCGAGTTTCTCCGCCACACGCAGCACGGCGCTGCGGGCCCGCGGATTGCCAGCAATTTCCGCTTCGGACGGATGCAGCGCCTTGCCGATCTGACGCAACTGCGGTCTGACCGCGGCGGCTTGCCACGGTGCAGCCGGATCCGGTGGGGCTTCACGCGCATGATCCCGGATGAAGCGTTTTACGATGCGGTCTTCCAGCGAATGAAAACTGATGACCGCGAGCCGTCCGCCCGGCGCCAGCACCCGCAAGCACTGTTCAAGACAGTCGGTCAGTTCCTGAAGCTCACGGTTTATGAAGATGCGAATGGCCTGAAAGGTGCGTGTCGCCGGATGCTTGTTGCGCTCGCGGGTCGGGATTGCCGCACTGGCGATATCGGCAAGCTGTTGGGTGGTCGTCAATGGCGCCTGACTGCGCGCAGCCAGAATGGCGCGCGCGATCCGGCGGCTGAAACGCTCTTCACCGTAGCGAAAGATCACGTCGGCAATTTCCTGTTCCGGGGCACGCGCCAGCCACTGGGCCGCGCTCTCGCCCGCTTCCGGATCCATGCGCATGTCCAGCGGACCATCCTGAATGAAACTGAAACCGCGACGCGGATCGTCGAGCTGCGCGGAAGACACGCCTATGTCGAGCAACACGCCATTCACCTGCCCTGCCACATTCGCCTCCCGAGCGATGCGCTCCAGCATGGAGAAAGCACCCCGATACACAAAAAACCGCCCATCACCACCAAACCGGACCTGGGCCACACTCACCGCTTCCGGATCCCGGTCAATCGCCAGCAGCCGGCCGGCTGGACCGAGTCGCGCCAGGATTGCCTGGCTGTGCCCGCCACGACCGAAGGTGCCATCTATATAGACACCATCTGTCCGCACGGCGAGGAGGTCCACGGCCTCCTCCAACAACACTGTGCGGTGACCGCCCTCGACGGCCACCGTCTAGAGCGCCAGCCGGGCCAGCTCCTCCGGCAGGCTGCCATCGCCGCCGGAGCCACCCGCCAGACTCGCCTCGCGGCGCTCGTCCCAGGTGTGCCTGTCCCAAAGCTCGAACTTGTTCATCAGGCCCAGCAGCACGACATCCCGCTCCAGCTTCGCGAATTCGCGCAGCTCGGCCGGCAGCAGCACGCGGCCGTGGCTGTCCATGCCCACTTCGGTGGCATGGCCGACCAGCAGTCGCTGCAATTCGCGGACCTGGGGATGCAGGCTGGGAAGGGTGACCAGCTTGGCCTCGATTTCTTCCCATACGGGGAGCGGGTAGATCAGCAGGTAGTAACCGCGATCGATGGTGACCACCAGCTGGCCTTCGCAGGCGGCAGCCAGCCGCTCGCGATAGCGCGCAGGAACGGCAAGCCGCCCCTTCGCATCCAGCGTCAGGTTGTTTACACCACGAAACACAGACCGCCTACCTCACCGTTCAATTATCCCATTTCATCCCACTCTCTCCCACTGCAGGACACTATAGGCAGCGTTCAGACCCCCGTCAAGGGACAAAACACAAAAAAATGCTTGTAAGACAGGGACTTAGAGGAACTTTCGCATCAGAAACGCTGAAAATAAAGGATGAGAAATCAGGGACTTGGGAAAGGCATCTTAGTAAGCACATTAAGTGCTGAGCAGGGTCGCACAGACACCGCTTCAGGGCCGGGAGTCTTTGGCCAGGACACAGCCACTCGGACCATTTTACTGACCGGAAGTCAGTAAGTGGCGAGGCGTGGTCGAGAAATTGCGAATGGAAAGGAGTCGGCCGATAAGCCGGGTTCTGTCGGGGACAGCCATTCCTCTGGGATACGCGTCACCGCGCACCTCAAGCGACCTACCCGGGAGCCGTGCGGACCACACGTGACAGGCGAACCTGTCTGCTCCCCTATTTGGTCTTGCTCC
Source organism: Gammaproteobacteria bacterium (assembly GCA_036378075.1). Lineage (GTDB taxonomy): Bacteria > Pseudomonadota > Gammaproteobacteria > Natronospirales > REEB76 > DASSKW01. The sequence continues at coordinate 471 of DASUXE010000027.1, read as the reverse complement.
GGGTGGGGTTTTCCGTGCCGCGGCCGGTTACCCGTCGCGCGGTGCGCTCTTACCGCACCTTTTCACCCTTGCCTGTGCCCGGAGGCCATCGGCGGTGTATTTTCTGTGGCACTTTCCGTGGGCTCACGCCCCCCAGGCGTTACCTGGCACCCTGTCCTGTGGAGCCCGGACTTTCCTCCACGCTTGCGCGCAGCGGCTGCCTGGCCGACTCCAGGTTGCATGATAGCGGAATATTTGCGGCACTTTGCATTACCCGATCGCGCCCAGCAGCCACGGAATTCGAATCCGGGTACTCGCCGAATCATTCTTGTTATGATGTCATGGGTGGCTCGTATACTGATCTGGCACCCATAATCAAGGAGGTGCTTTGCAGATTTATACGGGTGCGCGACTACCTGTTGGCTTGGCATGAAGCCTATGACCACGGCCACCTATCACCCGACTGACGTGGCCGAGTCCGTGACAGAGCAC
>DASUXE010000026.1:0-7092 GCA_036378075.1 Gammaproteobacteria bacterium | reverse complement strand
GCACATGATGCACTGGAATTTCTAATGGCCGGCGCCGCCGCCGTGGGTGTGGGGACCGCGCTGTTCTACGATCCGATGGTATGCAAGAAACTCAATGCCGGTATCGCGGATTATCTGACGCGTCATGGTCTCGGACAGGTTGCGGAACTGGTCGGGACGCTCGACACCGGGATTGAAAAGCAGATTGCTTGCGCTGCCGGTTGAAATCCTGAAAGGTTGTCACTCTTTCCTTCCCTGCAATTTTCTGGTTAGCGTGTTACGCCCTACGCCGAGGATACGTGCCGCGTTTTGCCGGTGACCGCCGGTTTGTTGTAACGCTTCTTCAATCAGAATGCGTTCGAGTTCGACGCTCGCCTGCTCAAAAATACTCTGCTGACCCATCGCCAGTTGCGTGCGCGTCCAGGCACGCAGCGACTCCTTCCAGTCCCCGATAGAACGGCTTTGTTCCTGGGTTTCGCCCAGGAGCGTGGTGAGGTCATCGCGATGAATGATGCGACCCGGCGCCATCACGGTCAGGCGCCGGCACACATTGCGCAGCTCACGTACATTTCCCGGCCAGTTGCGATCATGCAGAATCTGCATCGCGTCTGCAGTAAGACGTTTCGGTTCGCAGGAGAGTTCACGTGCAGCACTGTCCATGAACAGCTGCAGTAATTGCGGAATATCTTCACGGCGTGCGCGCAACGGGGGAACGTGAATGTGCATGACATTCAACCTGTGATACAGGTCTTCGCGGAATTGCCCCGCACGGACCCTGGCCTGCAGATCCTGATGGGTGGCCGCGAGAATACGGACATCCACTTTCACCGGCTCATGACCCCCGACACGGAAAAATTCGCCTTCCGCCAGCACCCGCAGCAAACGGGTTTGCAGTGCCGGCGACATGTCACCGATCTCGTCCAGAAACAGTGTAGCCCCGTGAGCCTGCTCGAAGCGACCGAGGCGGCGCACGCTGGCCCCGGTAAATGCACCGCGTTCATGCCCGAACAGTTCCGATTCGAGCAATTCCGCGGGAATCGCCGCAGTATTGAGAGCGACAAACGGCCGATTGGCGCGCGGACTGTGGCGATGCAATGCGCGCGCCACCAACTCCTTGCCGCTGCCGGATTCGCCGGTGATCAGCACCGAAATGCTGCTCTTGGTTAATCTGCCGATGGCGCGAAAGACGTCCTGCATAGCCGCCGCTTCACCGACCAGGACATCGTCGGTTTGATTCGGTTCGGACACAACCGCGCTCTGAGCCGGAGTCTGTAACGCACGCGCTACCAATGCGCTCAGTTCGTCGAGATCAAAGGGTTTCGGCAAATATTCAAATGCGCCACCCTGATAGGCGGCGATGGTGCTGCCAAGATCCGAGTGCGCGGTAATAACGATGACCGGTAACGCCGGATGTTGCGTATGAATACGGTTCAACAGGGTCAAACCGTCTTCACCAGGCAGACGAATGTCGGTGATCAGAACATCCGGTTGTGTGTCTGGCATTGCCTGCAGCAGGTCTTCTGCGCGTTCCATGCTTTGCACACTGTAACCGGCGTCGGCAAGCGCTTCTCTCATTACCAGCCGCATTGACGGATCGTCTTCAACAATCCAGATTTCAGCTTGGGCTCTGTTCATTTGCATTTCCAATGGGCAGCAGAATTGAGAACACCGTGTTGCCAGGCACACTGCTGCATTCGATCAATCCACCATGACGATTGACCAGCTCCTGGGCAATGGCAAGACCGAGACCTGTACCGTGCGGTTTGCCGCTGACCAGGGGCGTGAACAATCGAGGTTGCAGCTCGACCGGTATACCTGGACCGTCGTCGATGACTGCGATGCACATGACCAGGCGGTGACGGATTCCGTTCAAGGTGTATTGACGGGCGACGCGGGTACGAAACGTAATGGTGCCGCGTTCGCCCAGCGCTTCGAGCGCGTTGCGTGCCAGATTGATCAGTACCTGGGTTATCTCGTCCCGGTCCAGAACCGGCTCCGGCAGGCTTGGATCGTAGTCGCGCAGCCAGTGGATGCGGTTGCCGGTTTCCGCTGTCATCAGTCTGATGACATGATCAATGAGCTCATGGGCGTTGCACTGGGTTCGTTGCGGTGGACGGTTCGGACCCAGCAAGGTGTCTACCAGCGCGGCGAGTCTGTCGACCTCCTGCATGATCAGGCGGGTATAGTCGCGCAGATGCGGTTGATCCAGTTTGCGTTCCAGCAACTGGGCCGCGCCGCGCATGCCGCCTAACGGGTTCTTGATTTCGTGTGCCAGCCTCAAGGCCAGCGCGCGCGCGGCCGTGTGACGTGCGCTGAGCTCTTCCTCACGGCTGATAAGCAGATGGCGTTCAAGCGGTATCAGTTCCACCAGCAGTTCCACCGGCCGTCCGCCGTCAGCGAGAGGGGTCACGGTGAGGTCTACGGTGACGTGACGTGTGGGTGTTACACCCAAACCCAGGGTCAGTTCCCGCCGGGTACAGGTTTCGCCGCTGGCCCGGGCACGTTCGAGAATTTCGTGGAGTTCGACGGCTTCAGGCAGGCAGACATCGATCGGGGTGCCGAGCGCGTGCAGACCTGACAAGTCGAGCAGCACTTCGGCGGCAGGATTCAGATAGCGAATTGCAAAGCCGGCGTCCAGCCATAGCAAGCCGACCGTCTGGGTTTCAAGCAGACTCTTGAGAAAATCTGGATTGGTTGCACCATATTTGTGCATAAGCACCAGTATAGTGCATGCGGCCCTATCCCGGTGGCTTTCCGTGAAAAACCGTGGCCTGCCTTAGATAGAAGGTAACCGGGCCCGCCGTGATGGTTTGCCCGTCGGCGGTATTCAAGGTCGCGGAAACACTGTGCTGACCGCGGTTCAGATCGTCGAAGGTGACCGAGGTGCGTGCTACCGGCCCGATAGGGCGCCCGTCGAGCTCGAAAGTCACGTTGTCGCCGTCGCTCAGTCCGGGGCTGATATTGACCGCGACCGTGACACTGCGGGTATTCCAGATAGTCGATTCGGCTTTGGGAGACGCGATAGTCATTGAATACTGCTGAACCGTCTTGCCGGCAGGAGGCGGTCGCGGTGCGCCAGCTTCGGACGAGGTACTCGGCATGGAGTAACTCTGGGGCGGCGCGATTTTGACTTTTTCCGACCCGGGATGGGGTTTGTCCGAATAATGCACGTTGCCCTGCGCATCCACCCATTTATAGACCTGATCCGCGTGAACCAGGGCAGTGGCCGCCAGAGCAAGCAATATCAGCAGAATACCGGTGTGTTTCATGTTTTCAGCCTAGGCCAGAACGGATATCCGGGCAAGCGCCCTTGACCTTAACAACGCCGTAACCCTGCGGCGGGATGACCCGGGGTCATGGATATCTGCCCGATCATGGCGTGCTCAGTGTTGGTTCCCGATCGAGGCAAAGCAGCGCGGTGGATCAGGCTGAACCGGATATGTGCTCAGCGCCCTTTGCCACCATCCAACATTGCGCCAAGCGCCGAATTTGTAACCAGCATTCCGGTAAATGCCCACCGGTTCAAAACCCAGGGCCTCATGCAAGGCGATGCTGGCAGGATTCGGGAGCGTAATGCCGGCGTAGGCCGAACAATAGCCCTGATCCCGGAGCAACTTGAACAGCTGCCGGTAGAGCGCGCGGCCAATTCCGCGCCCGTGATATGGCGAACTTACGTACACGGTGGTCTCGCTCGACCATTGATAGGCCGGGCGCTCCCGGTACTGGCTCGCATAGGCGTAACCGACTATCTGTTCGTCGACTTCCGTTACCAGCCAGGGAAATCGCCGCAGGGTTCCCGCAATCCGTTCAGCCATCACCGCGCCGGAAGGCGGTTCCAATTCGAATGAGATCACTGAATCGGTGACGAACGGGCGATAAATCGCATTGATGGCCTCGGCATCCGCCGGTGTGGCAACACGAATCTGCATGCGGGTTGAAATCGTATGCAAGCGGCCACGCCGTGAAGACGTGGCCGCTGTGCCTGGCTGTTTACAGACTGTAATACATATCGAACTCAACCGGATGCGTGGTCATGCGCAAGCGGGTGACTTCCTGCATCTTGAGGGCGATGTAGGCATCGATCACGTCATCGGTAAACACGCCACCGGCCTTGAGGAAAGCGCGGTCGCGATCCAGGTGATCGAGCGCCATGTCGAGCGCATAACACACTTGCGGAATATTCTTTTCTTCTTCCGGCGGCAGGTTGTAAAGATCCTTGTCCATGGCTTCACCGGGATGAATCTTGTTCTGGATGCCGTCGAGTCCTGCCATCAGCATGGCGCTGAAGGCCAGATACGGGTTGGCGGTGGAGTCCGGGAAACGCACTTCAATGCGGCGTTTTTTCGGGTTCGAGACGTAAGGAATCCGGATCGACGCCGAACGGTTGCGTGCCGAATAGGCCAGCATGACCGGCGCTTCGAAATGCGGCACCAGACGCTTGTAACTGTTGGTGCTGGCATTGGTGAACGCGTTGAGTGCGCGGGCATGCTTGATGATGCCGCCAATGTAGTACAACGCGGTCTCCGAGAGGCCACCGTAAAGATTGCCGCTGAACAGATTCTTGCCATCTTTCGCCAGCGACTGATGCACATGCATGCCGCTGCCGTTGTCGCCCACCAGCGGTTTCGGCATGAAGGTCGCGGATTTGCCGTAAGCATGCGCGACATTCATCACCACATACTTGAGCACCTGCACTTCGTCAGCCTTTTTCAACAGTGTGCCAAAGTTGACACCGATCTCGCACTGTCCGGCGGTGGCCACTTCATGATGATGCACTTCGGTCTTGAGTCCCATGTCTTCCAGCGTCAGACACATCGCGGAACGGATGTCCTGCAAAGCGTCCACCGGCGGCACCGGAAAGTAACCGCCCTTGACCCCGGGGCGATGTCCGAAGTTGCCATCTTCGTACGCGCGCTCGGAATTCCAGCCCGCTTCCTGGGAATCGATCTTGTAGAAGCAGCCGCTGATATCGGCGCCCCAGCGAATATCGTCGAAGATGAAGAATTCGTTTTCGGGACCGAAGTATGCAGTATCGGCAATGCCGGTGGATTTGAGATAGGCCTCGGCGCGTTTGGCAAGTGAACGCGGGTCGCGGCCATAACCCTGCATGGTGGCGGGTTCGATCACATCACAGCGCAGATTGAGGGTGGTTTCTTCGAAGAACGGATCGATGACCGCGGTAGCCGCGTCCGGCATCAGGATCATGTCGGACTCGTTGATCCCTTTCCAGCCGGCGATGGACGAACCGTCAAACATCTTGCCGTCTTCGAACAACTCTTCGTCGATGGTGTGCGCGGGCACGCTGACGTGCTGCTCCTTGCCGCGGGTATCCGTGAAACGGAAATCCACGAATTTCACGCCTTCTTTCGCGATCAGATCGATCACGTCCTTGCCGCTCTTGGTAGTCATGAGGCTGGTTCTCCGGATGGGGGTGGTTAGTAACTGAATGCTCTTGGAATAAGCAGGAATCGTGCCAATTGTGGGCCGCGATTTTCAAGGCGTCGGCGAAACGCAAAAGGACTCATTGCACCATTTTGGTGCGCGGCATGAATCGGCGGGAGTCGCCGCCCCGGGCATGTGCAAGTGTGTGATTTGACAGGCTATACTTGGCCGCCTTGCAAGCCGGGCGGCGGGTCGCCCTGACAACTCGAATGGGCGCCAATAAAATCTTGACCTTTCAACAGCTTATATTAACCCTGCAGACCTACTGGTCGGAACAGGGCTGCGTTCTGCTGCAACCCTACGACATGGAAATGGGGGCCGGTACCTTCCATCCGGCGACCTTTCTGCGCGCACTGGGGCCGGAACCCTGGTCGGCCGCGTATGTGCAACCGTCGCGCCGGCCGACCGACGGGCGCTACGGCGAAAATCCGAACCGGTTGCAGCACTATTATCAGTTTCAGGTCGTCATCAAACCCTCGCCCGACACCATCCAGGAACTGTATCTCGGCTCGCTGCGGGCGCTTGGACTGGACCCGCTGGTGCACGACATCCGTTTTGTCGAGGACAACTGGGAATCCCCGACGCTGGGCGCCTGGGGCCTGGGCTGGGAAGTCTGGCTCGACGGCATGGAAATTTCCCAGTTCACCTATTTCCAGCAGGTTGGCGGCCTCGAATGCCGGCCGGTCACGGGCGAGATTACCTACGGACTCGAACGCCTGGCCATGTATCTGCAAGGAGTCGAGAACGTGTTCGATCTGGTCTGGGCTGACGGCGCTCTCGGCCGGGTCAGCTACGGCGATGTCTATCATCAGAATGAAGTCGAGCAGTCGAAATACAACTTCGAACTGGCCGATACGGCCGCGTTTTTCAAATGGTTCGACTGGTGCGAATCCGAATGCCGCCGGCTGCTGGAAGCCGGCTTGCCGTTGCCGGCCTATGAAATGGTGCTGCGCGCCTCTCACAGTTTCAATCTGCTGGATGCGCGCAAGGCGATTTCGGTGACCGAGCGTCAGCGCTACATCCTGCGGGTGCGCACCCTGGCACGTGCGGTGGCCGAAACCTACTACATGTCGCGCGAGGCACTGGGCTTTCCGATGTTGCACAAGGCAGCCGACTGAATGGAACCCAAGGACTTTCTGGTCGAGATCGGCACCGAAGAACTGCCGCCCAAGGCGCTCCGGTCGTTGGCGGAAGCGTTTCGCAACGGCATTGAGACAGGCTTTGCTGGTGCAGGAATCATCACCGGCAGCAGTGAATATTTCTGCTCGCCGCGCCGGCTGGCGGTCCGCGTTCGTGCGGTGCCGGGCAAACAGGATGATGTGGTACAGGAACGTCTGGGACCTGCAGTGCAGGCAGCGTTCGACAAGGACGGTCAGCCAAGCAAGGCGGCTATTGGCTTCGCCGCCTCGGTCGGCACCAGCCTCGACAAACTGGAACGCAAGCAGACTGACAAGGGTGAACGGCTTGCCTGCACCCTCAACATCCCCGGCAAACCGGTTGCGGAGCTGCTAGCCGGTATCGTGGCTGAGGCCCTGAAGAAGCTGCCGATTCCGAAGCGGATGCGGTGGGGAGCGGGCAGCGCGGAATTCGTGCGGCCAGTGCATTGGATCGTAATGCTGCTGGGTTCCGAAGTCGTAAAGTGCGAATTGTTCGGTATCCAGGCTGGTCGGG
>DASUXE010000025.1:0-2473 GCA_036378075.1 Gammaproteobacteria bacterium | reverse complement strand
TACTTCCGGAACAACGCCCAGGATTTACCGTTGTACTGTTCGGCCGCAGGCTCGAGGATCGCCAGCTTTCCACCTGGCTGCAGCAGCCGGTTGAATTCATTGAGTGCCGCGTCGCCGTAACGCGGTGGCAGTTCATGAAACAGGAAGCAGGCGCTGATGCCGTCGTAGTCGCCGCTCACCAGTCGGGTGTCTTCCGCCAGCCCCTGCAGGAAATCCAGTTCCGGATAGCGCTGTCCCGCGTGTTCAAGCAGATACGGTGACGCATCCAGGCCCGTCACCTCCGGCACGCCGACCTGCTTGAGGGCTGCAGTCGAGGCCCCCGCGCCACAGCCCACGTCCAGTACTCGTTGACAGCCCCTGAACACGTCGGCGAGCAGGGCGCGACCGCGTTGCATCTCGCCCTGCATGGCAATATCGAAGCCGGTGCTGTAGCCGTGTGTGATCTTCTTCGAGTAATTGCCGTTGGGCAGATTGTGGAATTCGAGCAGCAGGTACCTGGGCAACGGCACGCGCAGGGACAGGCCCTCGGGCAGACGGACCTTTTCGAGCCGGCGCATCAGGGTTTTGCGCAGGAAGACCCACAGATGCCACGGGCGCCGGAAATCCAGGCTGTCTGGCCAGGCATCCGGGAGTGCAATGATCCGGCTGACTGACCCAGGGGTTCCCTGCAGTTCCGCGGCCTGTGTCGCCTGCTGTCTTTCCATGCTTGCTGAAAATAGTGAGTTAAACGAGGTTTCTGTTACATATGATGACAAGAGTCATAAAGCCGCTCAAGCCCTGGGCGCTGATCAGGCGTTGAGCAGCTCGCTCGCCGCCCGCATTACTTCATCCTCGCTGACCAGCACCAGATTTGCCGCAGCTGCCAACGGGATGTAGGAATCCTTGCCCGCCACCCGGGCTTTGCGGATCGCCGGCCCGGCATGCTCGTCAAGCAGCGTGAAAATCTGCTCGGCAATGCCGCCGGTCTCGCGGCCTTCATCGACCACCAGCACCTTGCCGCATTCGTTTGCGTGCCTGGCGATCAGTTCCGCATTCAGCGGTTTGAGCCAACGCAGATCCAGAATACGGATGTGTTTGCCGGTTTCGCTTTCAAGCTGTTTGGCAACGCGCAACGACATCGGTACACCGTTACCGAAAGTCACGATCAGCAGGTCTTTTGCGTCCGCGTTATAGATGCGTCCTTCGCCGAGCGGAATGGCACGATCCGGCGGCGGGTAGTCGAACAGCCAGCCGCCATCTTTGGGCTCGTGCAGATCCTTGGTCATGTACAGTGCGATGGGTTCCATGAACGTCACCACGCGACCGTCCACCCGGGCGAGCGCGGCACAGGTACGCAGCATCATGGCGGCATCGTCGCCACGCGACGGGCAGGCAATCACGAGCCCGGGAATGTCGCGCAGTGCCGTGAAGCTGTTGTCGTTGTGGAAGTGGCCGCCGAAACCTTTCTGGTACGCGAGCGAGGCAATGCGCACCACCATGCCATTGGCATATTGCGCATTGGAAAAGAACTGCAGTGACGCCGCTTCGCCCCGAATCTGGTCGCAGGCATTATGGAAATAGGCGAGGTACTGGATTTCCGGGAACGGCAGCATGCCCATGTAGGCTGCGCCTTGCGCCATGCCGAGAATGGTCTGCTCATCGAGCAGCGTGTTGAACACGCGATGACTCTTGAAGGTGCGGTGCAGGCCGGACGTCACGGTATACACGCCGCCTTTCTGTGCGACATCCTCGCCGAACACCGTCATCTCCGGATACTTCGCCATCAGATCGAACAGCGCACGGTTGATCTGGATCGAAAGATGCCGCGGTGGTTGCTGCTCGGGCAATGCCGCTTCATTGCCGAAGGCCGCGAGACGTGCATCGCTTGTCGCGCTGCGCACCGCTTCCGCATTGACCTGGTCGGGGTGGTAGGGTGCGAGCGGTTCCATGACCTGTTCGGCGGTAACAAGTTTCGGCGACTTGGCCGCTTGTCTGGCTGCTTTCTGCACCCGCTTGCGCGCAGCTTCATACGCTTCAAGCAATTCGGCAGGCGAATAGGCACCGCTTTCCAGCGCAATGCGCGCGGATACCAGCAGGGGATCGCGTGCTTCGCTGCTTTCCAGTTCATCCGCGCTGCGGTATTCGGCTTCCGCATCGGTACCGGCGTGGCCGAGCAGACGCACCAGTTTCAGATGCAGAAACACCGGGCTGCGGGATTCGCGGCAGTGTTGCACTGCTTCGACCGCCTTCGCGTAAGTGTCCACCACGTCGGTGCCATCTGCGCTGATGTATTCGAGGCCGACGCGATCGCTGTAATTCGCCGCGATCCAGCCGGCTGGCGTTTTTACCGAAATGCCGATGGAATTGTCTTCGCACACGAACAGAATCGGGCAGGGCAGGCGCTGGTACGCGGTCCATTGCGCTGCATTGATGGCGCCGACTGCGGTCGAATGATTGGCGCTGGCGTCGCCGAAACTGCATACCGTGATGCTGT
>DASUXE010000024.1:0-3165 GCA_036378075.1 Gammaproteobacteria bacterium | reverse complement strand
AGTGGGATACATCACCACCATCAGCTTGATACTGCGATCATCCTTGGCCGCCATGCTGCGCATGAAAAAATGCGGCCAGCAACAAAACCCGAGTACTGACACGATCACGGCTGAACTGTATCCCCACCAGCCCCAGGGCTTGCCGGCACCGTCCAGGCCGGGAGGTGTCATCAACGCGGGGTGCGCCTGGAACAGGGCCTGGAACATTGGCTCAATCCCGCCATAGAATTTGATCGGCAGATACAGACCGAAAAGCCAGCCTATTGCCATCATCGCCAATCCCATGAACACACTGGTAAGTCCCACACCCATCATGCCGCTGTAGAGCACATACAATGTGACCACGCCGTAGGCAATCAATGCACCCAGCCAGTTTGCAATCAGGCCATGGCTGGCTACATTGAGTATGTAACCCACGCCTTTGATCTGCAGCGTCAGATACGGCACGAACACGATCAGGCTGAGGAACGCGAAGCTGGCCTGCAAAATCCGGCTGTCGAAGCGGTGCCCCACCAATTCCGCCTGAGTAAAAAACCCCAGTCGCGTACCAATACGCCGGGCGCGCGGTCCCATGAAATAGAACGGCACCATGCCAAGCGTGCCGTAAGCAACGATGTAAAAGGCCGCAGCACCACGGGAATAGGCCCAGCCGGGTCCACCCAGAAACGCAAACGAGGAAAATACCGCCGCCCCCAGCACGAAATACAGTAACAGCGTGTTGAGCTGCCGGTTACCACTGACGTATCCGGCCACGCTGCGAGTGACAAACAGTCCCGGCAGCATTCCAAGCAGGAGCGCGACCACAAGATAGATGGCGCATGGAATCAGTTCAATCGGAATGTCCATCATCCCGCCTTGATTGTTCAGCCGCGCGCATATCGGCAAAAAACGTCATTAACAATGCGAGAAATGCGATCAGGATACAGAACACCAGCCACGCAAAGCCGAACGGAAATCCAAACACAAAGGGGTGAACCGCGGGTACCAGCGCATAGACAGGCCAGATAAGCAACACCTGCACCAGTATCACAACCAACAACAGCCTGTGATGCCTGGCGGGTGCGCTCACGTATCGGTCCCGAGATCGCTGTGTGACAACACCACCTTGTTGCGGCCCGAACGCTTCGCTTCATACAGCGCTCTATCCGCTTCGTTGATCAACGCGGCAATGCTGTCGGTCTGACTGGTGGCGGTCGCCACGCCGATGCTGACGGTGATCCGGGCACTGCCACCGCCTGCCACGTCTATTTTTATTTCCTCGACGCCGGCACGCAGCCGTTCCGCCACTTCCATCGCCTTGGCCATGGATGTCTCCGGCAGGAATACCACGAATTCTTCCCCGCCGTAGCGACCGATGACGTCAAGTTGACGGAGATTCTGCCGGCAGATGCTGGCGAGCAGGCGCAGAGTCTGATCACCGGTCTCATGCCCGTAGGTATCGTTGATTTCCTTGAAGTGATCCGCATCCAGCAGGAAGATCGAGAGTGGCCGTTGGTAGCGCCTGCTGCGCTCAAATTCAGCTTCCGCGCGCTCGAGAAAATGGCGGCGATTATGCAACCGCGTCAGGCTGTCGGTCGTGGCAAGATTTTCCAGTTCATGAATAAGCTGCGCGTTATCGAGGGCCACGCTTACCTGTTTCGCCATTGCAGCCGCGATATCCACGCCCTGCTGCTCGATGGTCAGATCCTCACGCCCGGCCAGCAACAGGCGGAACCCTCCCGAACCCGACGATAGCGGCACCGCAAGATATTGACGGCGCGGTTCGACCTCACCATCCAGGGTCGCGGCATCCGCCGGCGACAGCAACTGCGGCTTCTTGCCCTGCCGCAGCGATAACATCAGCCGCGAATACTCGCTTGGCCAGCGCTCCAGACGGTCCATTTCAGCCTGCTCTATGCCGCGCGATGCAAGCAGCCTGAAACCGTCGTTATCCTCCATGTAGAAAAGCGCGCGGTCATATTCGACAAAATTGATCAACGCATCAATGAGCTGTTCCGCAATGGCGCTCTCGTCACGCACCGTCATGACCGAATGAATCAGATTATGCAGGGTCTCTGCCCACAAACGTTTCTGGTGCTCATTCGCCAGCGCCTGCTCGCGCTTGACGGAACGCGCAAACAGTTTCAGTCCGATGACGATGAAAACGAAAAGCAGCGCTGCATAAAGGGTATATGCCCACCATGTGAGCCATGGGGGTGGCAGGACCTTGATATCAAGAATCGCCTCCTTGTTGCTCCAGACCCCGTCGCTGTTCGATCCTCTGACCCGCAGTTGATAACTACCCGGATCAAGATTGGTGTAAGTAAACGAATGCTGGCCACGCAGCGAATGCCAATCGTCGTCAAAACCGTCAAGACGATAGCTGAACTGATTTCGTGCCGGCGCCGCATAATCAAAGGCGGCAAGTGTAAATGCCAGCACATTTTCACTGTATGGAACCGTCACACTCGTGATGGGGCCCTGCTCCGCAAGCAATGACTGCTTTTGCCCCCCGTGAGTAAAAGAGGTAATCGCGATACGCGGAATGTACTTGCTGCGATGTATGCGTTCCGGGTAAAACGCGTTGAACCCATTGATGCCGCCAAAAAACAGTTCTCCGTCGGCGGCCTTATACGCCGCACCGCCGTTGAATTCCGCGCTCTGCAGGCCATCCGTTGCGCCGTAATTCCGGAAACTCGCATCACGCGGATCGAAACGCGAAATACCGTTATCGGTGCTGATCCAGAGATTGTTCTGCTTGTCGCGAAGGATCGCGTATATCGTGTCGTTTGGCAGGCCATCCTTGGTCGAGAACCGGGTAACAGTTCCTGTCTTGGTGTTCAACAAATTCAGGCCACTGGCTGTACCCACCCACAGATCGGTTCCGGTTCCAGGCGCACAGGATTGAATATCGTTGTAACTCAGCGAATGCGCATTACCCACATCCTTCCGGTAAATCCTGAATGCATCGTGAACGCCGTCAAATCTCGCCAGCCCACCGGACGTGCCCAGCCACAAGGTGCCGTCACCGGTTTCACAGATCGCAATAATGTTGCTATTAGGAAGGCTGTCGGCTCGCTTTGGGTCGTGGACGAACCTCTTGATCACCTTGTGTTTTTTTCTGTCGAATTCCACCAGGCCGTTAACCGTACCGATCCAGAACCGGTGGGCACGGTCTTCGTACAT
>DASUXE010000023.1:0-2191 GCA_036378075.1 Gammaproteobacteria bacterium | reverse complement strand
GGACTTGAATATCCTGATCCGGACCCTGGTGCAAAAACAGAACCGGCTGGAATTTCGCGCCGGTGCCGGGATTGTGGCCGACTCCGTTCCGGAACGGGAACTGGACGAGACCCGCGCCAAGGCGCGCGGCATGGCCCGCGCTCTGGGGGTAATGCTGTGAATCCGTCCTGCTGGATAAACGGCGAGCCCGGGACCCGGATTGAAACGAGTGACCGAGGCCTGCAATACGGCGATGGTGTGTTTGAAACCCTGGCAGTCAAAGACGGGCGCATCACCCTGCTGGATTTTCATCTGCAACGATTGATGGAAGGATGCCGGCGTCTGCTGATTCCACCACCATCTCCTGATCTAATCCGTGATGAACTGAATTCGGCAGCGCGCGACCAGCAGCGTGCGGTTCTGAAGCTCATCGTCACGCGCGGCAGCGGTGGCCGGGGGTACCGGCCGCCACTGAATGTATCGCCGAACCGGATTCTGACCGTGCACGACTGGCCGGCATATCGTGAGACATGGTGGGAGCAGGGCATCAATGCGCGAATCTGCACCACTGTACTGGGCAACAATCCGCGGCTTGCCGGGATCAAACACCTGAATCGCCTGGAACAGATCCTGGCACGCGCGGAATGGCCGGATACCGATGATGTACAGGAAGGCTTGATGACCGATGCCGGCGGTTCGCTGATCGAAGGTACAATGACCAATGTCTTTGCGCGACTGGCAGATGGCAGACTGGTAACGCCAGACCTGCAAACCTGCGGTGTGGCGGGAGTCATGCGCCGTCACCTGCTGGAACAGGCGGAACGCACAGGGACCGCAGTGCATGTCGGTGGCCTCAAGCCAGCGGGATTGCGGACCGCAACAGAAGTATTCATTTGCAATTCGGTCATCGGGGTATGGCCGGTGAGACAACTCGATAACCGGAGTTACGGGGTTGGTGAAATGACGCGCAAGTTTCAACAATGGGCGGGTGAGACGTGAACCGTAAGATGCGAACCATGGGCGTTGCCGCCTTAGCCTGCATGCTTTTGATCGGCTATCTGTGTTATGACCTCTGGTACGTACAACCTGTGTTGGCCGGAAGCCAGCCGGTGACGGTCGAGATCGCCCCCGGCAAGCCGTTGCGAGTCGTCGCGCGCGACCTCGCGCGGCAAGGTGTATTACCTCATCCGGCAGGGTTCGTGCTGTTGGCGCGTCTGCGTGGTGAGTCCGCTGCAATGCGGGCCGGCGAATATCGCATACAGCCCGGCACCACGACCGCGGAATTGCTGAATCAGTTTGTCAGCGGACATGTACTGATGCATTCGCTGACGATCGTGGACGGCTGGACCTTCAAACAGATGTTCGCGGCAGTTGAACAGGATCCGGATCTGCTTCACAGCTTGCAGGGATTGTCACCTGCGGAGGTCATGACCAGACTGGGACACGCCGGACAAAATCCCGAAGGCATGTTTTATCCCGATACCTACAATTTCTCGCGCGGTACCACAGATGTGGAGTTTCTGCAGCGCGCGTACCAGAACATGCAGCGGCAACTGGACGCCGCATGGACAGCGCGAGCATCCGGACTGCCCTACAAATCGTCATACGATGCGCTGATCATGGCGTCGGTCATCGAGAAGGAAACCGCGCAATCGGCTGAACGGCTGCAGATTGCCGGAGTGTTCGTGCGGCGGTTGGAGAAGGGCATGAAGCTGCAGTCCGATCCAACCGTGATCTACGGACTTGGCGATGCCTACAACGGCGATATCACATTCAAGGATCTGCGCACCGATACGCCTTACAACAGCTATACGCGTTACGGGCTTCCACCGACGCCGATCTGCATGCCGGCGCTGGCCTCCATTGAGGCGGCGCTGCATCCGGCGCCCGGTGATGCGTTGTATTTCGTGGCCAAGGGCGACGGAACCCATCAGTTTTCGGCGACGCTCGCCGAACAGAATGCCGCGGTGCAAAAATACCAGCTGCCGCATCACAAGAAGCACAAGCCATGAGCAAGGCGCGTTTCATCAGCGTGGAAGGGATCGAGGGCGTCGGAAAATCCACGCACCTCGGATTTATCCGCGATCAGCTGACAGCACGCGGGGTGGATGTCCTGATGACGCGCGAACCCGGAGGAACGCCGGCGGCGGAACGCATTCGTGCACTGCTGCTTGATCCGGGCGGCGAACATCTTCCGCAGGAAGCGGAGCTG
>DASUXE010000022.1:0-3472 GCA_036378075.1 Gammaproteobacteria bacterium | reverse complement strand
TCTGCCCGCAATTGGTAGCGACCGCGAGGTCCGCGATGGTCGCATCCTCGGTTTCGCCGGAGCGGTGTGACATCACCGCCGTATAGCCGGCTTTGTGCGCCATCTCGACGGCCGCAAGCGTCTCGGTCAAGGTGCCGATCTGATTGACCTTGATCAGGATCGAGTTGGCGATACCTTGCTCAATACCGCGCTTCAGAATCCTGGTATTGGTGACAAAAATGTCGTCGCCGACCAGTTGTACGCGGCGGCCGAGCTTGTCGGTAAGAATCTGCCAGCCATCCCAGTCGTCTTCCGCCATCCCGTCTTCGATGCTGACGATCGGATATCGCGCCACCAGGTCGGCAAGGTAATCGGCGAATTCTGCCGGTGAATACTGTTTCCCTTCGGAATCGAGATGATAACGGCCGCCTTTGTAGAATTCCGAACTGGCCGCATCCAGGCCCAGCTCGATATCGCGACCCGGTTCATACCCGGCGCGCTGAATCGCTTCCATGATGACTTCAACCGCGGCTTCGTTGGAAGGCAAATCCGGCGCGAAGCCGCCTTCATCGCCAACCGCCGTATTCAGACCGCGGTCATTCAGAACCTTTTTCAGAGCGTGAAACACTTCTGCACCATAGCGCAGCGCTTCGGCAAAACTCGGCGCGCCGACCGGCAGGATCATGAATTCCTGAATATCGACACTGTTGTTGGCGTGCGCGCCGCCATTGATGATGTTCATCATCGGTACCGGCAAGGTCACCGCCTTGTCACCACCCAGCCAGCGATACAGAGGAATCTGGTGTTCGCGTGATGCGGCTTTTGCGGCGGCCAGCGATACACCGAGGATGGCGTTGGCTCCCAGACGCGATTTGTTGTCGGTGCCGTCCAGATCGATCAGCGCATGGTCCAGCCTGGCCTGCTCTTCCACCTGCATGCCGCGCACACACTGCAATATTTCACCGCTCACATTGGCAACCGCTTTTCGGACACCCTTGCCGCCATAGCGCTTGGCATCGCCGTCGCGAAGTTCCACGGCTTCCCGGCTGCCGGTGGAAGCACCCGACGGTACCGCTGCCCGGCCGACAATACCGCTCTCCAGAATCACGTCCGCTTCCAGCGTGGGATTGCCACGGGAATCCAGAATCTCGCGTGCCCTCAAATCAACGATCTTGGTCATGTTGTTGTGTCCTGATCTGAATAACGTGTGAATCTAATCCGGCAATCTGGTTTCAGCGTACGGATGCCGCTTCACCGCCGTATCCAGTTCCTTGAGGGTGGTGAGCAGTTCCTCCATCAGTGACAAATGCCAGGAATTGGGTCCGTCGCAAAGCGCATTATCCGGATCCGGATGCGTTTCCATGAAGATACCGGCCACGCCCGCGCCGATCGCGGCGCGTGCCAGCACCGGAATGAACTGACGCTGCCCACCGGAACTGCCGCCCTGTCCACCCGGCAACTGCACCGAATGCGTCGCGTCGAACACCACCGGGCAACCTGTATCACGCATTACCGCAAGACCGCGCATGTCCGATACCAGATTGTTGTACCCGAAACTGAACCCGCGCTCGCACACCAGGATCTGCTGATTGCCGGTGGCACGTGCCTTGTCCACCACGTTCTGCATTTCCCACGGCGACAGAAACTGGCCTTTCTTGATGTTGACCGGTTTGCCCGCCCTGGCCGCACGCTGAATGAAATTGGTCTGACGACACAGAAATGCCGGGGTCTGGATCACGTCCACCACCGAAGCCACTTCTTCGATGGGTGTGTCTTCATGCACATCGGTCAATACCGGCACACCGATGCTCTGCTGCACCTTGGCGAGAATTCGCAGGCCTTCCTCGATCCCGGGGCCCCGATAGCTTTTCCCCGAGGTGCGATTGGCCTTGTCGAACGAACCCTTGAAGATGTACGGAATTTTCAGGCGTTGCGTGACGTCACGCAGGTAACCGGCAACGTCCAGCGCCAGCTGTTCGCTCTCCAGCGTATCGGGGCCGGCAATGATAAAGAACGGTTGCTCATTCCCCGCTTCGAATCCGCACAGGTTCATGCCTGCACCGCCACGCGAGGTGCCTGTTCCGCGGCATACGCGCGTGCCGCCTTGATGAATCCGGTAAACAGGGGATGTCCATCGCGCGGCGTGGAAGTGAATTCCGGATGGAACTGGGAGGCAATGAAGAACGGGTGCGACGGCAACTCGACCATTTCCACCAGCCCGTCTACCGAGAAACCGGAAAACACCAGTCCCTTGCTCTTGAGCAGATCAAGATAGTTGTTGTTGAACTCGTAACGATGCCGGTGACGCTCGAAAATCACGTCTTTTCCATACACCTTGCGCGCCAGACTTCCGCTCGTCAGCCGGCATTCCTGTGCGCCCAGCCGCATGGTTCCGCCCATGTCCGATTCCTCGCTGCGGGTCTCCTGCTGGCCGCTGCGGTCCTGCCATTCGGTGATCATCGCGATAACCGGTTCTTTGGTGTTGCGCTCGAATTCGGTACTGTGCGCTTGCTTGAGTCCGGCCACGTGACGCGCGAATTCGATCACCGCTACCTGCAAACCCAGACAGATGCCCAGGTAAGGAATGCCATGCGCGCGCGCGTAGCCTGCCGCCGCGATCTTGCCTTCGATACCGCGCTCGCCGAAGCCGCCCGGCACCAGAATCGCATCCATGCCCTGCAGCATTTGTGTACCCTGCTTCTGGACATCCTCCGAATCGATATGATGAATCTGCACCCGGGTATGGGTTTGCAGGCCGGCGTGCTTCAACGCTTCATTCAGCGAGAGATAGGCATCGGCAAGGTCGACATACTTGCCGACCATGGCAACGTTCACCGATGCATCAGGATTGGCTTTGGCCTCGACCACGCGACGCCATTCTTTCAGGTTCGCCGACTTGGCATTGATGCGCAGATGATCCACGACGATATCGTCCAGGCCCTGCTCGTGCAGGATCAGCGGAATCTTGTAGATGTCATCGGCATCCGGTGCGGAAATGACCGCCCGTTCTTCAACGTTGGTGAATAACGCAATCTTGCGTCGGGCGTCATCGGGCAACGCTTCCGAGGCCCTGCACAGCAGGATGTCAGGCTGAATGCCGATTGAACGCAGTTCCTTGACCGAATGCTGGGTCGGTTTGGTCTTGGTTTCACCCGAAGTGGGAATGTACGGCACCAGGGTCAGGTGCATGTAGACGCACTTGCCCCGCCCCATCTCGATGCCCATCTGACGAATCGCCTCGAGGAACGGCAGTGACTCGATATCGCCGACCGTGCCGCCGATCTCCACCATGCAGATGTCGGCGTCATCGGCACCTTCGCGGATGCAACGCTTGATTTCGTCGGTGATGTGGGGGATCACCTGCACGGTGCCACCCAGATAGTCGCCGCGGCGTTCCTTGCGGATCACATTTTCGTAGATGCGCCCGGTAGTGAAATTGTTGCTGCGCCCCATCCGCGCGCGCACGAAGCGCTCGTAATGGCCGAGATCGAGA
>DASUXE010000021.1:0-2326 GCA_036378075.1 Gammaproteobacteria bacterium | reverse complement strand
CACTGCGCAGTTTCCTAACGACACTCGGCATCATTATTGGAGTAATGGCTGTTATCGCTGTGGTATCCCTGATTCAGGGATTCAGCAATTCGGTGACCAGCGAATTCAAGGGCCTGGGTTCAAATTCACTCACTATTCAGAGTTACCTGCCGCGCAAGGATCGGTTGGCGGGCAAGGTCGCCAAAATCACTTCGGACGACCTGCTTGCCATTCAGCATCAGGTAACCGGAATCAGCAATCTGAGCCCGATATTGTTCCTGGGCCGGTTTGGCGGCTCGATAACCTACCGCAACCAGACAACCAACAGTTTCATTATTGGTGCCACCCCTAACTATGCACTCGCCAACGGACAATATCCGGATAATGGGCGATTCATCACGCCAAACGATGATCTGCGGCACCGGCACGTTGCCGTAATCGGCAAAACCCTGATCAAGAAATTGCACCTGCCGGACGATCCCCTTGGGCAGTACCTGCAAGTCTCCGGTCAGTGGTTCAAAATCGTTGGTGTATTACATCCACGGGGACAGATACTGGGGTTCGACCAGGATAATCGCATCATCGTTCCTTACGGCACGGCTCACAGCCTGTTGGGTGGGGCGACAGTGCCGGACATCCTGATCCAGCTGACTGTAAACAATACTAGCCAACTCGATGCGATAACGGATCGGATTTCACAGATTCTTCGCCGCAACCATCACCTGAAACCGGACCAGGATAACGACTTCAAAGTACAAACGGCGGCACAGCTGCTGGGAACATTTACCAGCGTACTCAACTCCATCACATTTATTCTGGGTGGCATCGTTGCAATTTCGCTCCTGGTAGGCGGCATCGGTATCATGAACATCATGCTGGTCTCGGTCACCGAGCGCACCAGAGAAATCGGAATATGCAAAAGCCTTGGTGCCCGCCGCAGTGACATTCTCATGCAATTCCTCATTGAAGCAGTAACCTTATCGGTAATTGGCGGCCTCATCGGACTGGTACTGGGCTACGGTATCGGGATGCTGGTTGCCCACGCAGTGCCCGCATTCCGCGGCACTCATGTACCATGGTGGGCAATTGCCCTGGCCTTTGGCTTTTCCGGTGGGGTGGGAATTGTGTTTGGAATCGTGCCGGCAGCCAAAGCGGCTGCGTTGGACCCAATTGATGCCCTGAGGTATGAATAAACAATCCGAAATTCATGCAGCCTCAATTCTGAACCATGACCTCACAACAATACCCTGTTCTAGTTGCACATCGCGGTTACCCGTCCCGCTATCCCGAAAACACTTTGCCGGGAATTGAAGCTGCAATCCACGCCGGTGCCGGTTTTGTGGAATTCGATATCCAGATGAGCCGTGACCGGGTCCCCATGCTCTGCCACGACTCCAGCCTGCTCCGCACCGGAGGGATTGATCGATCGATGCTGGAGATGACCGCGGCCGAACTGGAATATATTGAGGTGGGCGAAACCGCGCGTTTTGGATCACGCTTCAAGGGCACGACCGTCCCGAGACTGTCCGTCGTCCTGACGCTGCTTTCCCGCTATCCTTCTGTCCAGTGCTTCATTGAGATCAAGCAGGAGAGTCTCGAACATTTCGGCCGCGGGCCCGTTATGGAATCAGTCATGTCGCTGGTGCGCGGCCACAACGCCAACTGCACCATCATTTCATTCGACAGTGAATGTCTGTTGCATGCAAGACAACTCGGCGCCGCCCGTATCGGCCTCGTCACAGAATCTGCCGATGCAACGACGCCACAGCTACTGAAAGACATGCGGCCGGAATTTCTGTTCACATCTGACGCTTGCTTCAGCAAACTTTACGGCGAGCTTTCCGGCGACTGGCAATGGGTTGTTTACCATACCGAGCGACCCCAACGGGCTCTGGAACTGGCCCGTCTAGGCGCCAATCTGGTGGAAACAAATGCGATCGGCGAGATGTTGACCGCATTCGGGATCGTCAGCGAATGAAAAGCAATCGATACTACGATGTAGTCGTGATCGGCGCAGGCATCCACGGTGTTGGTGTCGCACAGGCAGCCGCCGCGGCCGGCTACAAGGTACTGGTGCTTGAACAGGCCTCAATCGCTGCAGGAACATCAAGTCGTTCGAGCAAACTGATTCACGGCGGCTTGCGCTATCTCGAGCAGTGGCGATTCGGCCTGGTACGGGAATGCCTGCGCGAACGTGAGCTGCTGTTGCGTATCGCACCGGATCTTGTGAAATTGCGCAACTTCGTCATCCCGGTATACCGAGACGCTGAACGCTCCGCCTGGAAGATCCAGACAGGTCTCTATCTTTACTCGCTGCTCTCAGGATTCGGTTCACACAGCCATTCCC
>DASUXE010000020.1:0-3851 GCA_036378075.1 Gammaproteobacteria bacterium | reverse complement strand
TCGCCGACGCGCTGGAAGCCGAACATCGAGTAATAGATGTAGAACGGGATCACCTGGATGCCGTGATTGCTGTAGGCAGTTGAAGCTGCAATCCACGACGCCATCGAGCCGGCTTCCGTAATGCCTTCTTCCAGAATCTGTCCGGACTTGGATTCCTTGTAGAACATCAGCTGATCGGCATCGGCCGGTTCATACAACTGGCCGGCCGAGGAATAGATTCCGATCTGGCGGAACAGACCTTCCATACCGAAGGTACGCGCTTCATCCGGTACGATCGGCACCACATGTTTGCCGATGCCCTTGTCTTTCACCAGCGCGGTGAGGATGCGCACCAGCGCCATGGTGGTGGAAATTTCGCGCTCGCCGGTGGTTTCCAGGAAGCTCTTGAAGAAATCCAGACCGGGAACTTCAAGCGGTTGCGCCTTGGTGCGGCGTTGCGGCAGATAACCGCCGAGTTTCTCGCGATGCGCCTTGAGATACTTGATTTCCTCGCTCTCGTCGGCCGGCCGTTTGAATGGCACCTTGGCGATTTCGTCGTTGGTAACCGGGATGTTGAAGTTATCGCGAAATTCCTTGAGCGCTTCATCGTCGAGTTTCTTCTGCTGGTGCGCGCCCATCGCGCCCTGCCCGCCCTTGCCCATGCCGAAACCTTTGACGGTCTTGGCCAGGATCACGGTCGGCTGTCCCTTGTGTTCGACCGCGGATTTGTAGGCGGCATACACCTTGCGCGCATCGTGACCGCCGCGATTGAGATTCCATATCTCTTCATCGCTCATGTTGGCGACCATCTCCAGCAATTCCGGATACTTGCCGAAGAATTTCTCGCGCACGAACTTGCCGTCTTTCGACTTGAAGTTCTGGTATTCGCCGTCCACGCACTCCATCATCAGTTTGCGCAACAGATCATGCTTGTCGCGCATGAACAGCGCATCCCAGCGCGAACCCCACAGCACCTTGATCACGTTCCAGCCACTGCCGCGAAAATCCGCTTCCAGTTCCTGGATGATCTTGCCGTTGCCGCGCACCGGCCCGTCGAGACGCTGCAGGTTGCAGTTGATGACAAATACGAGGTTATCGAGTTTCTCGCGCGAAGCCAGCGAAATCGCGCCCAACGATTCCGGCTCGTCCATCTCGCCGTCACCGAGGAACGCCCAGACCTTGCGGTCGCTCTCCGGAATGAAACCGCGATGCTCCATATAGCGCATGAACCGCGCCTGATAAATCGCCTGCAGGGGACCGAGACCCATCGAGACGGTCGGGAACTGCCAGTAATCGTGCATCAGCCAGGGATGCGGATACG
Source organism: Gammaproteobacteria bacterium (assembly GCA_036378075.1). Taxonomy (GTDB): domain Bacteria; phylum Pseudomonadota; class Gammaproteobacteria; order Natronospirales; family REEB76; genus DASSKW01. Next base: position 2,551 of record DASUXE010000020.1, on the reverse strand, counting down.
AGGACAGACCGTCGCGTTCGACTTCGCGGCGGAAATTCAACAGCTGCTGTTCGGTAAACCGGCCTTCCAGAAACGAACGTGCGTAGATACCGGGCGAGGAATGCCCCTGAATGTAAACCAGATCGCCGCCATGCTCCTTGCTGGGTGCGCGCCAGAAATGGTTGAAGCCTACTTCGTACAGTGTCCCGGCCGACGCGTAGGTCGCAATGTGCCCGCCGATACCGGAATGCTCCTTGTTGGCATGCACGACCATGGCCATGGCATTCCAGCGCAGATACGCCTCGATGCGTTTCTCGATGGCGCGGTCACCGGGATATTGCGGTTCCTGATTGACCGCGATGGTATTGATGTAGGCCGTGTTGGGGCTGTACGGCAGGTAGGCGCCGGAGCGGCGCGCCTCGTCGATCAGCTGTTCAATGAGGTAGTGCGCGCGCTCGATGCCTTCTGCATCCAGCACCGAAGCCAGTGCCTCGGTCCATTCGCGGGTTTCCTGCGGATCAACGTCCTGCACATTCGCCATGTCATTCGCCATTGCAGAGGCCCTTCAGATAGCAATCGTTTTGTGATGCGTCGGCGGTGTATTCGCATGCGCGAACAGGGTGAGAAGAGCCCGCGGCATGGGGAGCATGCGTCCGGTTGGCTTGCTTCTCGAACACGAACACCGCGGCGCCCTTTCGGCGGGGCACGAAGCCCTATATCATCCTGTGCCTGATGGCACCTGGGGAACATCGATGACTCAAATCCTTCCGCAACCGCAAAAAATCAAGCTGGATCAACAGCTAACGGCGGCCGGCAAGGCACAGCTCGATGCCCACGAGGCGCTTATTATACTGCTGCCCGCGACCGCCAGCCAAAAAGCCTGGCCTTCGTTTCCCTACGCCGAACGCCTGCGCCTGAAACTGCCGGCGGGCAAATCGGGCGATGCCGCCGGTACCATCCTGCAGACCGATCTGCCGAACGCAGCGGGCACCACCGCGGTGCTGGGTTTTGCCGCGGAAAACGCCTCGCGCTTCGAACTGCTGAGTCTGGCACGCAAGCTGACCGCCAAGGCCATGGAACGCAACCCGGTGAGCCTGGGCATTCTGCTGCCCGGCCTCGATACCTCCGCGGAGGACGCTGCTGCGGAAGCACTGTTGGCAGCGATTCACGCGGCCTGTTTCACGCCGCCCCGTTTCAAGACCAAACCGGCTGACCCGCACAAATTGAAAGCGGTAAGCCTGCATGGTTTACAGCGCAAATTCGACCCGAGCCGAACCCTCGCGGCAGCGGAAGGCAACAGCCTGGCGCGCTGGCTGACCCTGCAGCCGGCAAACCATCTGACTCCCAGTCTTTATCGGGGTTACCTCACCAAACTCGCCAAACGCGAAGGCTGGCATTTCGAGTTTCTCGACGAGCGAAAATTGCAGGCGCTCAAGGCCGGTGCATTTCTGGCGGTGGCACAAGGCAGCCAGCAGCGTGACGCGGGCATCGCGCACCTGACTTACAAGCCTGCCAAGGCTTCTGCCAAGGCAAAATCCGTGGCACTGGTCGGCAAGGGCATCTGCTACGACACCGGCGGCGTCAACCTGAAATCCGCCAAGGGCATGTTCGGCATGCATGGCGACATGCAGGGCAGTGCGGTGGCACTCGGTACCCTGCTGGCGCTGACCCGGCTCAAGGTCCCGTTCCAGGTGGATTGCTGGCTGGCGCTGTCACGCAACGACATCGGGCCGCGCGCCTACACCCAGAACGATGTCATCACCGCCTCGAACGGCGTGAACATCGAAATCGTGCACACCGATGCCGAAGGCCGCATGGTGCTGTCCGATACCCTCGCGATTGCCGGCCGCGGCAAACCCGGCATCATGCTCGATTACGCCACCCTGACCGGCAGCTGCATCACCGCGCTCGGTACCCGTTACAGCGCCGCGTTCTGCAACCGGGATGAATTTGTGCACACGGTAATTGCCGCCGGTCGCGCCAGCGGCGAACGCGTCTGGCCATTTCCCGTGGATACAGATTACGACGAAGCACTTGAAAGCAGCATTGCGGATGTCAAGCAATGTCTGATCGAAGGCGAAGCCGATCATATTCTTGCCGCGCGATTCCTGTCGAAATTCGTACCACAGGATGTGCCGTGGATTCATGTTGACCTCGCCGCAGCCGAACACAAGGGTGGACTGGCGCATATTCCGACCGAAACCACCGGCTTCGGCATCCGCTTCAGCCTCAATCTGCTGCTGGAACAGAAGCCGGCGCAGCAATGACCGATCAGCTGACACTCACCTGCCCCGACGACTGGCATCTGCATCTGCGCGACGGCGCCTTGCTGCGCGATCTGGTGCCGCACACGGCGCGCTGTTTCGCCCGTGCCATCGTGATGCCGAACCTGAAGCCGCCGGTCACCACCACCGAAGCCGCGCAGCGTTATCGCGAGCGGGTGCTGGCGGCCGTACCGAATGGCATGGACTTCACGCCGCTGATGACACTGTATCTCACGGATAACACTTCGCCCGACGAGATTCGCCGGGCTAAAGCCAGCGGTATCGTGCATGGCGTGAAGCTGTATCCC
>DASUXE010000019.1:0-3112 GCA_036378075.1 Gammaproteobacteria bacterium | reverse complement strand
CAGCGCCACAATCAGGCCGATTGGTGCATAACGTGCAAAGCCCTGACGCAGCGTCGCAGTATTGATGTCGAGCATCATTACCACGAACAGGAACAGCACCATCACTGCGCCTACATACACCAGCACCAGCACGATGCCGAGAAACTCGGCTTCCAGCAACAGCCAGAGGCCAGAACTGGTCATGAACGCGAGTACCAGATACAGCGCCGAGTGAACCGGATTACGCGAGCTGATAACGCCCAGCGCTGCGCCGATCAGCACCGCTGCCAACACAATAAAGATGATCTGCTGCACCATGTGTTTGCGTCCTCAGCGGTAACGTGCGTCGGCAGCGCGGTCAGCGGCAATCTGCGCTTCGAATTTGTCGCCGATCGCCAGCAGTTTTTCCTTGGTCATGATCTGCTCGCCGCTTTTCTCGAAATGAAAATCGGTGATGCTGGTTTCGACGATGGCATCCACCGGACAGGCTTCTTCGCAGAAACCGCAGTAGATGCACTTGAACAGATCGATGTCATAGCGCGTGGTGCGGCGGGTGCCGTCTTCGCGCACTTCCGAATCGATCGTGATCGCCAGCGCCGGGCAGACCGCTTCGCACAGCTTGCAGGCAATGCAGCGTTCTTCGCCGTTCGCGTAACGGCGTTGGGCATGCAGACCGCGATAGCGGGCCGATTTCGGGGTCTGCTCTTCCGGGTACTGAATCGTGGATTTCGGCATGAAGAATATCTTCAGCGTCAGCCCCAGACCCTGGAACAGTTCCACCAGCAACAAACTCTTGATCCAACTGCGTACTGCGTTCATGTCTGCCTCACGCGAACCAGGGGCCGACCCGATACAGGATCAGCACGCCTTCCACCATCAGCCATACGATGGTGATGGGAATAAATACCTTCCAGCCCAGTCGCATGATCTGGTCGTAGCGGAAACGCGGGAAGGTGGCACGGAACCAGAGAAAGCAGTACAGGAAAAAAGCGGTCTTGATCGCAAACCACACGATACTGGAATGCGTGATGAACGAATCTCCCAGGCCCTGGAACGGCGACAGCCAGCCACCCAGGAACATGGTCGACGCGAGCGCCGAAACCAGAATCATGTTGGCGTATTCGGCCAGAAAGAACGAGGCGAACGCGGTACCGGAATATTCCACGTGGAATCCGGCGACGATCTCGGATTCACCTTCCGCCACGTCGAACGGTGCGCGGTTGGTTTCCGCCACGCCGGAAATGAAGTAGATCAGGAACAACGGCAGCAGCGGCCACAGATACCAGTGCCAGATATTACCGCTCTGTCCCAGCACGATGTCATTCAGGTTCAGGCTGTGGCTGGCCATCAACACGCCGACCAGCGCAAAACCCATGGCGATTTCGTAGGCGACCATCTGTGCCGCGGAACGCATCGCGCCGAGAAATGCGTATTTCGAGTTGGAGGCCCAGCCCGACAGGATGATGCCGTACACGCCGAATGAAGTCAGCGCGAGTATGTACAGGAGACCGGCGTTGATGTTCGCCAACAGCATGCCGTTGTCGAATGGCACCACCGCCCAGGCTGCAAATGCCGTGCCGATGGAAATGATCGGCGCTATCAGGAACAGGAACTTGTTGGCCTTGGTCGGCAGCAACACTTCCTTGAGCACCAGCTTGAGCACGTCGGCAAGCCACTGGAAGGTTCCGTGCATGCCGACCCGGTTCGGACCCAGACGGCCCTGCATGTAGCCGATGACCTTGCGCTCGGCCAGCGTCATGAAGCCGACTGCGACAATCAACGGCACCATGATCACGATGATTCCGCCAACCGATTTCAGTACCAGCTGCCAGGCGGCCGGCAGCGCGGTCCAGTAAACGACGAGGCTATGAAACATGGCTGACATCAGGCTTTCTCCAGCTCGATATCGGCATGGCACGGACCGAACCCGGCTGTCGCCGCAATCCCGGCCGCCAGCCAGACTTCACCGGCATGCACACCATCGTCAATCCTGGCCGGCAGCGCGACCCGTGTGCCGTTGTACCTGGCCGCAACATGGTCGCTGTCGCTGACACCGAGTTTCTTTGCATCAGCAGGCGAGATTGCGATGCAGCCGGCATCCAGCGCATCGCGCGTCTGCTGCAATACATGGGAACGGCGCACCAGCGCATCAACGGCATGGATCGGCGTCTCGGCAATCCGGCGCAGGCTCTTGCCCGCCGCTTGCGCAGCAATCTGGCGCGTGCCGTGGAATGTATTATCGGGTGCAACTTTGGCAACGAGGGTTTGCAGTTCGTCGCGAATTTCCTCTGACGAAACGTAATCGAATCCTTCCAGTCCGCTCAGGTTGCCGAGCACGCGCAGTATCTTCCAGGCCGGGCGCGATTCGCCGCGCGGCCTGGCCATGCCGGTGAAACTCTGCCAGCGGCCTTCGGCATTCACGAACGTGCCGGAGGTTTCGCCAAACGCGCAAGCCGGCAGCAGCACGCTGGCATATTCACGCATGGCATCGGTCACGAACGGTGTGATCATCACCACGCCCTGCGCCGCCTTGAGCGCCGCAACCGCGCCCGCGCTGTCCCAGCAATCCAGTTCCGGTTCCAGCCCCATGAGCAGATAGGCTTTACGCGGTTCGGCCAGCATGCGCTGCGCATCCAGGCCGGCAGTCTCGCTGTTGCTGCCGCCCGGCAGACGATGCGGTAACGCACCGGCCAGTGACGCACCGGCACTGTTGGCACCGTAGCTGATGTAACCCAGTGTTGCGCCGGTCGCGTCCGCGACGGCAGCGGCCAGCGCCCTGATGTCGGCGTAGGCCGGATGCGACAAGGTCAGATGGCCCAGCAACACACTCTTGTGTGTTCCGTCGGCAAGCTTCGTTGCCAGCTGCTCGTGTTCGGCGGACGGTTTCTGCGCGGCGACCAGTGTTTTCAAGTGTGCAGGAACAGGCTTTCCGGTCGCTTTCAGGACTGCGGCCAGCGTCGCAACCATTTCCACCGCAGCCACATTCAGGTATGCCGCGACCGGGAACAGCAATTCATAACGGCGCGGATTCAGGAACATCACCGCGCCGCCCTTCAACGCGGCCTTGCGCAGACGGTGCGCCAGCAACGGTGCTTCCTTGCGCACGTTGGAACCGATCACCAGCACCGCATCC
>DASUXE010000018.1:0-8132 GCA_036378075.1 Gammaproteobacteria bacterium | reverse complement strand
AGCTCTCTCTGTTAGAGTGAGAACTTAGAATTGGATCAGCCCCGTCAAACACCGGCCTTCGACTTTTCGGTCAGGCCGGCCTGCCAGCCCGCCGCCAGACGGCGGCCCCGCGCGGTCATGGCCTGAATTGAAACGGCTCGCCCCTCACCGTCGGTCTCAAGCAACAGCACCAGATCGGCTGCCGGCAGCGTGCCATCGGCCACGCGCTCTGGCCATTCAATGAATACCCGGTTGTCCGGCGACTCCAGCTCGCGAATACCCAGGAATTCCAGTTCGCCAGCCCCGGACAGGCGGTACAAATCCAGGTGATACAGCATGCCGTCGGGCAGTTCGTAGCCTTCCACCAGCGTGTAGGTCGGGCTGCGCACCCGGCCCTGGATACCCAGCCCCCGCGCCACGCCACGTACCAGCGTGGTCTTGCCGGCCCCCAGATCACCGCGCAGATACACGACCGCGCCGGTATTCCGGAGTGCCCCGGCCAGAGCCCCGCCCAGGGCTTCCATGGCTGCCGCATCGGCAACATGAAGCCGATTCATGACTGGTTCACCAGGCCGCGCAATTCCTCAATCAGGTCGCGCGCGAGCATGCCGCGCTCGCCTCGCAAGGCCGCACGGTCCCCTGCCGTCGCATGCAGGTATACGCCCGCACAGGCGGCCCGGAAGGGCGCCAGTCCCTGTGCCATCAAGGCCGCGATGACACCCGTCAACGCATCCCCCATACCGGGCGCCGCCATGCCCGGATTGCCGTGCGCACAAACCGCCGGCAATTCACCCGCAGTGCCCACCAGACTGCCGGCACCCTTGAGCACCACGCTGCCTCCATACCGTTCCACGAGCTGCTCAAGTGCCCGGAAGCGATCCGCCTGCACCCAGGCGGCATTCTGCTGCAGCATGCGCGCCGCCTCGCCCGGATGAGGCGTCAGCACCCAGTTGTCGCGCCGGCGGGGAGCGCCCGCCAGCAAATTCAGGGCATCCGCATCCACCACCAGCGGCAACGAGGTGGTCAGCGCTTTTTCCAGCAGCGCCTGCCCCCAGTTGTCGTGCCCGAGACCCGGACCAATCGCGATGACGCTGGCGCGTTGCATCAATGCTTCAAGCTGCTGCCCGGTTTCCACGCCATGTGCCATCGCTTCGGGCAGTCCCGCCGTCAATGCCGGCAGATGTCCGGCGCGCGTGGCGATGCTGACCAGACCCGCGCCGCTCCGCAATGCCGCTTCTGCCGCCAGCCGAACCGCGCCTCCCATGCCATGATCGCCGCCGATGACCAGCACGTGACCGAAAGCGCCCTTGTGGGCGTCGCGCGCCCGTTTCGGTAGCCGCGCCTCATCCGCTGACAAGCGACGTGCCCGCGCCGACACCTGCGCCTGCCACTCTTCGGGTACCTCGAGCGCAGCAAACAGCAATTCGCCGCAGCAGTTCGGACCGGCGCCGGTCAGCAATCCGGCTTTGAGCGCGATAAAGGTGACCGTGACATCCGCAATGACGGCGGCGCCCATGATTGCGCCCGTATCCGCATGCAATCCGGAGGGGATGTCGAGCGAGAGAACCGGCAAAGATGAATGATTCAGGCATTCGACTGCATCAAGCATCGGCCCGGCAAGTGGCCGATCGAGTCCAGTGCCCAGCAACGCATCCACCAGGATGTCAGCGTCAGCCGGTAACTGGCCGGTAAACGACTGTTCCGTGCCGCTCTTGTCCAGATAAGCCCGGCGTGCCGCAGCCGCCGCGCGCTTCAGCCTGCTGACATCAGCAACATTCAGCACGCATGCGTGACACCCGGCGTCGCGCGCGCACTGCGCCAGCACATAACCGTCGCCGGCATTGTTGCCGCCCCCCGCCAGTACCACAATCTGCCTCACGCCGGGCCAGTGGCGAAATAACACTTTCCATGCTGCACGTCCTGCGCGCTGCATGAGCAACGATTCCGCAACGCCCTGCTGTCGAATGGCAAATTGCTCCAGTTCGCGTACTTGCGCGGCTGAATAAAGTCTCTCGGGAAGCGTGGCCATGAGGCATTATATACAGCACCATGCCTCACGCCGCCCGGACATTGCCCGACCCTTCGCAGCTGACCACGCGCATCAAGCGCTGGAGCCGCGAACTGGGCTTTCAGCAAACCGGGATCAGTGGCGTTACCCTGCCGGAAGACGAACGACATCTGCTGGACTGGCTTGCAAAGCAACGCCACGGCGACATGGACTACATGCAGCGCCATGGCACGCGTCGCAGCCGGCCGCCGGAACTGGTACCGGGCACCCTGCGGGTTATTTCAGTACGGATGGAATACTGGCCATCGCAACGCCGGCCGGCGGTCGAGCTGTTGCAGGACGGGCAAAGCGCCTATGTCGCCCGCTATGCACTTGGCCGCGACTACCACAAACTGCTGCGCCCGCGTCTGCAGCAGCTGGCCGATCGCATCGAAGACGATATCGGACCGTTCGGCTACCGCGCGTTTACCGACAGCGGTCCGGTGCTGGAGAAGGCCCTGGCACGCAACGCCGGACTGGGCTGGATCGGCAAACACACTCTGCTGATCAATCGCGATGCCGGATCATGGTTCTGCCTCGGCGAACTCTATACCGACCTGCCGTTACCGCTCGACAAACCGGGCGGCGAACACTGCGGCACCTGTCACGCGTGCATGGACGTCTGTCCCACGGGTGCGATCGTTGCCCCCTATCAGCTGGATGCGCGACGCTGCATCGCCTACCTGACCATCGAGTACAAGGGTTCGATCCCGATCGAACTGCGCAAGCTCATCGGCAACCGGGTGTTCGGCTGTGACGACTGCCAACTGTTTTGTCCCTGGAACAAGTTTGCCCGGCTTGCGGCGGAATCCGATTTCGCGCCGCGCCACGGGCTCGACGATGCGGCGCTGACCGATTTGTTCAGCTGGACTGAAGCGGACTTTCTGCAACGCACCGAAGGATCCGCCCTCCGGCGTATCACCTACGATATCTGGCTGCGCAATCTCGCGGTCGCGCTCGGCAATGCCCCTACCTCGCAGGCTGTCATTGCATCACTGCAAGCGCGCGCCGATCACCCTTCGGAACTGGTACGCGAACATGTCGCATGGGCGCTGGAGCAACATCGAGCGGGCAGTCAGGAACGGGGATTGCCCGCCGCACCGTGACAGTCACCGAACAGCTTGCCGCTGCCACAGGGGCACGGCGCAGTCGGCTTAACCACAACCGGTTGATCATTTTGACCAGCGCTGGCAGGCCTTTGAAAGCGTCTTTGCATCGTGTTCTTGTCAAACGGCCCGATGCGTTCGCGGCCATCAAATTTGAAGTCGGTATATTGGCCATGCGCATCAACGTAATGCAGGAATGTCTGCACCCAGAATTCTCCCTGAAACGGCTCGCGCCAGTGCGGCACGTCCGCGCCACGGTAGACAAGCATGTCGCCAGGCGCCAGTGAGATCGACTTGTCCTCACCATCTGCATTTACCCACAAGGGCCATATACCGGGTGCATTGAATCCCAAAGTGAGTGATGTGCTGACTTCGCACGAAGGGCGATCCACATGGCGCTGGAGTTGTGCGCCATGAGCGTAGATACGCAGATAGGAATAGCAAGGTAGCAAGCTCAAACCGGTTACGCTTTCCATCACGGGCTTCAGCTGCAACAGCAGCATCTCGCTGTATGCATCCGCATACCGGCCAACAGAGCCGAAGTTCTTTTCTGCTTCGTAATAACTCGGCCACTGTTGCTGCATAAGCGCGTAGTTGGCTGCGAGAAACGCACTCTGCGGACTGAGCACCGCTGGAGCCACTGTATATCCGCTGTGCTTGAACTGCCTCACCAACGCTGCTATGCGTTGATCGTATTCGGACGTTGCAGTTGATTCAGTTGTTGCGTTCATGCGCAGTGTCTATAAGTATTTCTCAGTTTCGGCGAGTGGCAACGCGCCGCACCAGTGCGGAGGTGACGGGATCACGCAACCCGGCGACATATCTTTTATGGATCGCGGCGAGCACGTCACCAGCAAGTTGTTTACCCAGCTCCACGCCCATTTGATCGAAGGGATTGATATCCCATACACACGCCTGAACGAACGTCTTGTGCTCATAAAGCGCAATCAGCATGCCGAGCGTTCCCGCATCGAGCTTGTCCAGCAACAGCATGCTGCTGGGCCGATTGCCGATAAAGGTCTTGTGCTTCGCAAGCAGCGAGAGCTGCTCGCCGCGCACACCCTGCGCCATCAACTCCTGGCGCGCTTCGGCTTCGCTGCGCCCGCACATCAGTGCCTCTGCCTGCGCAAAGCAATTTGCCAGCAGCATATCCTGCTTGCGCCGATTGTCTGCGCCATCGTCGATCACGGCAATGAACTCCACGGGTACAACCACCGTACCCTGGTGCAGCAACTGGAAGAATGCGTGTTGGGCATTGGTGCCGACGTCGCCCCACACCACAGGCGAAGTTGCCATTTCCAGCGCGTTGCCATCACGCCGCACGCCCTTGCCGTTGCTCTCCATCTCGAGTTGCTGGAGGTAATTTGGCAACAGACGCAGGCTCTGCCGGTAGGGAATCACGGCGCGTGATTGTGCGCCAAGACAATCCACATACCAGAGACCGAGCAACGCCATTAACACCGGCGCATTCTCCGCCAGCGGCGCATCGCGAAAATGCCGGTCCATGCGTGCGGCGCCGGCTAGCAGGTCATCAAAAACTTCAGGACCGAGCGCAATTGCAATCGGTAACCCGACCGCCGACCACAGCGAATAGCGCCCCCCCACCCAGTCATGAAAGGCAAACACGCGATCTGCGGCGATGCCAAATTCGACCGCTCGCTCTGGCGACGCGGACACAGCCACGAACTGCCGGGACACCGAATCCTTGCCAAGCGCATCAACCATCCAGCTGCGCACACTCTCCGCATTCGCAAGCGTTTCCTGAGTGCTGAAGGTCTTGGATGTCACAATCACCAGGGTGCGCGCGGGATCGAGTGACGCCAGCAGACGGTCGCCGTGTTCAGGATCGACATTGGAAAGAAAATGGACGCGCGGCGATGTGCCCTGCAGCGGCGCGAGCGCCTCGATAACCAGTTCGGGGCCCAGATGCGAACCGCCGATACCGATATTGATCACATCCGTGAAGCTCTCACCGCTGACACCGCGTTGATCGCCCTTGCGTATCGATTCCGAAAATGTGCGGATACGCTCACGAGTGGCCAGTACTTCCGCATACTTGGCGCTCAGGTTATCCGGAACATCGGCGGGATCGGCCCGCAGCAAACAGTGCAGGGCTGCGCGTTGTTCGGTATTGTTAATCAGTGCGCCGTCGAACAGCTGTTGCCGCCAGCCTGCCAGGTCGCTGGCTTCAGCCAGCTTCAGCAGCCGATCGAGAATGTCACGGGTAACAAGATTGCGCGAGTAGTCGAACAGCAGGCCCGGCAATTCAACTGAAAACTCTCGCGCGCGCGCCGGCTGCTCATCGAACAAACGCGATAATGTCAGATCACGCGCCTGCTCGCCTGCTTCGACCAGTTGGTTGAAAACGTCTGCTTTGCGGGCTGGGCTCATGCGGATTCCGGAGGCTCACGTAAATGATCTCGGTTGAACCCTTAACTTACCGGTTGGCGTGACGATTGTCACCGCTTTCCGACAAAACGCAGTTTCTCAGGCAGCCTGCACCGGAATCGCGTTGGCGGTGCGTGTGATCGTGTTGTGCTCGTTCAGATAGATGAGCCGCGGCTTGAAATGGGCGGCCTCGTTGGCGTTAAGCACCGCATAACTGCAGATGATGACGCGATCCCCGGGTTGTGCCCGATGGGCAGCTGCGCCATTGACCGAAATGATGCCCGAGCCGGCTTCGGCGCGAATCGCATAGGTTGTAAAGCGCTCGCCGTTGGAAACGTTGTAGATCTGGATCTGTTCATAATCCAGGATACCGGCTGCGTCGAGCAGGTTCCCGTCAATGGCGCAGGAACCCTCGTAATCCACCTCAGCGTGGGTAACGCAAGCGCGGTGAAGCTTGGCTTTGAGCAGCGTAAGTTGCATGACGGGACCGGGTCTGGCTTTTGGGAGGGCGGATTTTACCCCGAGGCCGGACGCCCCCTCAAGTTCAGGGTGCGGTCATCCTGCTGCATGTCCACCAGAATATTGTCTATAAGTCGGGCCTTGCCCAGCCAGGCCGCGCCCAGCACCACCAATTGCCGGGTCGATTCGGTCGCCGGCGTCAGGCTAGCCGCGTCCCGGACCGCCACATAATCCGGCCGGAATCCTGCTGCACTCAGTCGCTGCACCGCTTCGCGTTCCAGCAGCGGCAGGTCCGACGCCCCGTCGCGTATCGCGTCCGCCACCTGATGCAGACTTTGATAAAGCAGCGGCGCTGTACTCCGCTCGGTGCGGCTCAGATACTGGTTACGAGAGCTCATCGCAAGCCGATCCGGTTCTCGCACGGTCGGCACGCCGTGGATCTCGATCGGCAGACACAAATCACGGACCAGGCGCCGGATCACCAGCAGCTGTTGATAATCCTTTTCACCAAACAGCGCGAGATCCGGCTCCACCATATTGAAAAGTTTGCAGACGACCGTGGACACTCCTTCGAAATGACCGGGACGATGCTCGCCATCCAGAATCCCGGACAGCTCCGGCACCACGACTCTGGTTGACTGCTCCGGACCCTGCGGATACAAGGTTTCCAGATCCGGAACAAATAACAGATCAGCGCCGGCCACAGCCAGCTGTAATTTATCTGCCTCAAGAGTGCGCGGGTAGCGGGCATAATCCTCGTTCGGCCCGAACTGCAGCGGGTTCACAAAGATGCTCACCACCACGCGTTGCGCGAGTTCGTGTGCGCGTTTGACCAGGGCAATATGTCCGGCATGCAGATTGCCCATGGTCGGGACAAACGCGATCTTCTGATGCAATTCGCGCCAGCGCTGGATGCGTTTGCGCAATTCCGAAGTACCGTGTTCGGTCAGCATTTTGCCACCTTACTCATACCAGTGTTCCGGCGCGGGATAACCCGCTTCGCGTCTCACGTGCTCACTGCTTTTGTTTGCCGTTTGTTTGGACATGGCCGATATCCGTCCGGTTCACCCGCAAAGCATGTGCTGCGCCCGGCCTCATATCAAGCCTGGACCGTGCCGGGATTGAAATAGTGCCGGCCGCTCTTGACCTTGCTGATCTCGCGGACCAGCAGCTGATAGTCCTGCTCGCTTTCGACCGGATTGATATCCGCGGCATTCACGATCAGCAACGGCGAACGTTCGTAATGATAAAAGAAGCGCGCATAGGCATCGGCAATGCGCGTCAGATAATCGCGCTGAATGAACTGCTCGTAGCCGATGCCTCGTTTCGCAACCCGTTGCATCAGGATTTCGATCGGCGCCTGGAGATACACCACCAGATCCGGCGCTGGCGCATCCAGCGTCAGATGCTGATACACCTGCTCATAGAGTCCAAGTTCGTCGTCATCGAGATTCAGCTGGGCGAACAGGCGGTCTTTCTCCAGCATGAAATCAGCCACGCGCAGGGGCGTGAAGATATCGCCTTGCCGCAAGGCCTGCAGCTGACGGGCGCGCTGAAACAGGAACGACAATTGCGTCGGCAGGGCCGCCGCTTTCGGGTCGCGATAAAACCGCTCGAGAAATGGATTCTCTTCGGCGCGTTCCAGCAGTGGTTCGCCACCGAAGGTCCGGGCCAGCCGCCTTGCCAGACTGGTCTTGCCGACCCCTATCGGGCCTTCGACAACCAGGTAGCGTGATTGCGGTTCACTCATCCGCTGCATTCTCCCAGCACTTCAATGCGCGCTTTCGCACACTGCGCCAGTAATTGTTTGACCCGGCCCTGACCCGGCACATTAAGTTCGGGGGCGACTTCGGCGAGAGGATACAGGACGAATGCCCGCGCGGGCAGGCCCGGATGGGGCACCTGCAGGTCGGGTGTATCGATTACCGCATCGCCGTACAGCAGCAGGTCCAGATCCAGGGTGCGCGGCCCCCAGCGCACTGGCCCACGTACCCTGCCGTGATCGTTTTCGAGTGCCTGCAAGCCCTCCAGCAACTCGGCTGGAGCGAGGCCTGTCTCCAGCGCCACGACCGCGTTGATATAGTCGGGTTGGTTGGCCGGACCCAGCGGCGCCGATTTGTACAGCCGCGAATGCGCCTGCAAACGGGTGGATG
>DASUXE010000017.1:0-2173 GCA_036378075.1 Gammaproteobacteria bacterium | reverse complement strand
AGACAGTTGAGATCGGTATGCACCACCACGTTGGCGATATTGCGATGTACGAACACTTCGCCGGGCAAGAGGCCCATGATCTGATTGGCCGGCACCCGGCTGTCGGAGCAGCCGATCCAGAGGTATTTGGGGAATTGCTGTTGCGCGAGTAGCTGGAAAAAATCGGGTTGTTCCCGGGTGATCTGGTTGGCCCAGTCACGATTTTTCTGGAAAATTTCAGGCAGTTTCTTCATGCCGGCCCCTGGTTGCGATTATGACGTCAATTTTGCTTGTAAACCGGCCTTAACGGAAGGCCATTCCGAATCGAGAATGCTGTAGTACACCGTATCGCGGAAGCGGCCGGTCCACATGTAGCGATGTTTGCGCCAGATGCCCTCCTCTTTGGCACCCAGACGCAGGATCGCCCGTCGCGACGGTTCATTGAGGACATCGGTCTTGAGTTCCACGCGTACGCAATTCAGTGTCTCGAATGCATGGCGGAGCATCAGGAACTTGGCTTCGGTATTGATCACGGTGCGTTGCCACGGCCGAGCGATCCAGGTCCAGCCGATTTCGACCCGGCGATCCCGAAGATCCATGTTCGCGAAGCGTGTCGAGCCGATCACCTGGCCACTCGCTTTGTGAACCGTGGCGAACGGCAACGAGACCCCGCGCCCCTGATCCGCCAGAGCACTCTCAAGGTATTCCCGCATTTCAGCGCGATTGCGCACCGGCGTCGGCACCCATTGCCAGAGCGATTCATCGAGACCCACGGCGCACAATCCATCAAGATGATCGAACGACAGGGGCTCGAGTCGCACATGCTCCCCCTCGAGCATCACGGGCACGGCTCGCAAGCGGCGCGGAAACCAGGCCATGGCGATGTCGTCGAACAGGGTTCCGTCCGGCAGTCGCAGTTGCGCGCGGAAGCGGCCTTCTTCGAGGAATCCGAACCGGCGGTAAAGACCGATGGCAACCTGATTGCTGCTCCGCACCCGCAGCTCGACTTTGTCGACCCGTTCCTCGTGCTCCGCCCAGTCCAGCAGGGCCTGCATCAGCCGTTTGCCGATGCCCTGCCCAGTGTGTCCCGGATGAACAACGATGGTCAGCTGAAAGGCATGGCTGCGCGCCACCAGTGGCGCCGGCTCCAATAACCCGTGGCCGACCGGACGCCCGTCCCTTTCAGCCACCAGATAACCGCCTGACGTAGCCAACTGGTCGATCTTGGCGGCGAAGGCCTCGGCCTTCAATTCCTCAGGGCGGGACACCAGCAAGCCGGGACGGCGCGCGGTCTCGATCTCGGCGGCAGCCAAGACTGATGCATCATCGATAACAGCCTGGCGTATGACAATCGCGCCACGGCGTATCAGATCATTCGGCATGCTGATGAATATCCCGGCAAGTCGTGTTATAGACGCGCTTTTGTGAGGGCGGATATTTGACAAGTAAATGTGCGGGCCGCACCGGCCGCGACGTAAATCCGCCGCCGCAATTCGGACACACACCATGCAAACGGTGTTCCACGCAGTCGCGGCAGAACGTGCACTCGAAGGTGCAGATCATGGCTTCTTTGGAATCCGGCGGCAGATCCCTGTCGCAGCATTCGCAGTTCGGTCGGATTTCCAGCATTGCCATCCGCTCCTATGCCGGGGCCAGTGCAGCCGCCACGACCAGAAACGTACCCCAGGAAAACAAGCCGATCGAGATGACGTCGAACAGCATCTCGAACCAGACCGCATTCGAAAGCCAGATGGCAAAGTTCAGACGCCGCGTGCCTTCGAGTTCGCCGCCGACCTCGTCGAAATACAGATAGTTCATTGCATATTTGTACAGGAATGCCGCCAGTACCTGCACCGCCACCCCGATCAGGAACAACCAGGTGATCAGCTCGCCGGTGCCGGCCTTGATGATCGCCCTGGCGATGAATTCCTGGCTGACCAGCAGCACCGGCACCCCGATGCCGTAGGCAACAAACCAGGCACGCAGCGTGCGCGCGTACTGGATATACGGTTCGTAAAAATCGGAATCACCATCGGGTTTGCGGCGGCGCTGGTTCATACCGTTATCTTAACGTCAATTCCGGCCAGGAATTCAACGCCGACAGCACCTCAATGGCGAACTGGTCCCAGCCCTCCGAACTGAAAGCAATCGTCCTGACCGCTTTCACACGCGCTATCGCCTCTTCCGGCGTGCA
>DASUXE010000016.1:0-3162 GCA_036378075.1 Gammaproteobacteria bacterium | reverse complement strand
TTCCTGTCTCCTTTCAACGTAACCGGCGCATTCACGACTTTTTCTGCTGGAATATCCATGGTGAACGTGGAACTTCCACCACGAATCAGCTGATGCAACATCACTTCTTTCCCTTTCCCGATGCTGCCTGACCAGGTTTTTTCCCGGAGCGGGATGGCGGATGCGGAGATGCCTTTGTTGGATTTCCAGCCGGTACCCTGGTATTCCATGTAGTCCGCGGTTTCCTGCGCCACCTTCTCGCCAAAATAGTCCTTGACGACATGCAGCGCCAGATCGATGCCGGAACTCAGGCCGCCCGCGCTGAACGTGATTGGATCCGCCTCGACATAGCGAACCTGCTTCACCAGTTTTACGTCCGGAAAGTCCTTGGCGAAATTCTCGAAATACCAGTGATGCGTAGTGGCCTGCTTGCCGTCGAACAATCCAGCTTTGGCAACCTTGAACGCGCCGGTGCACACCGACATGATCACCTTGTGATCCGCGTGCACTTTCTTGAGCCACTCGGTCAAACCCGCACCGCCGGACTGTGCGCCGATCACGACGATGTCGGGCGTGGGTGCATCGGCAAAACTGTAATCGGGCGTGATCATGAGGCCGGGATGGCCATTGCCGGTACTATGAATCGGCGATTTGGTCGGCGCCACCGTATAGAGATCAAAGGGCATGATCATATTGCCCTTGCTGTCGGCGAGCATCGTGTCCTGAAACACTTCCCAGGGGCCGGCGAAGTCGATCACCGTGGCACCGTCGCTGATCACGACCGCCACCTTGATCGTGGCGTTCTTCTGCGGCGACACTTTGCCGGGGGTCGGCGCGGCCAATACGCTGAGACTGGGTAACAGGACTAATAAGACACTGATGGCAAAGCGTTTCACGGCAGACACTCCCGGTCCATTTTTAAGGTGAAAAGACTATAAGTCTGCCGTGTCGAGCCGTAACGACAAATACCCCACGAATTCTGCCAACCACATCAAGGACTAGCGTCGGGTCCTCAGCAACAGGAACGCCCAGACACTCAGTGCGCCGCTGACGACGATCACTGCCGTCATGCCGTACAGAAACCATTTGTCGGAACCCAGTGAGGCCCAGTGGTAAAACAATTCGACCACATGCCCGATCGAGAACAGGCCGAAGATCACGCAGGTTGTGTAGAGATACGCTTTCATCCTGTTTCTCCAGGTGACCGTTACGTTATATAAAGAAGCCTACACCTGTTTCGAGACCGGTCTTCGGGCCTTGAAGCGCCATTCACCGAGTATCACCGCGCCCACCACCATCGCGCCGCCGATCAGCCCGCGCATTCCCATCGCTTCGCCCAGCCACCACCAGCCAAAGACTGCCGCAAACACCGGTTCCATGGCGTAGATCACCGCGGCTTTCTCCGCCGACACATGCCGCTGCCCCGCAGCCTGCAGGAACAGCATGCCGGCACTCGCCACCAGCCCGAGATAAAGCAGTGACAGCCACACCGATTCGGCCCGCGCCGGCAAGCTTGCAAGCGCCCCGCCATGCATAAAGTCCGCGACCAGTAACCAGACACCACCGATGACCGCCATGGTCACGTTCTGGGTCGCCGCCAGAGTTCGGGTACGATGCGCGCCGATGCGCCGCGACAGCATGATCACGTAAACGGCATAGAAAAATGCGCAGGCAAAGGTCGCGCCATCGCCAATCAGGCTGCTGCCGCTTTCCCACGACATGAGCCCGATGCCGGCGCAGGCCACTACGCCGGCGGCGATGATCTGCAGATTAAGCCGGCGTCCCAGCAGCAAACCCAGGAACGGCACCATCAGCACATTGAGGCTGGTGATGAACGCACTGCGATTCGAGGAGATGTATTCCAGTCCGACCGCCTGCGTGACATAGGACAGCAGCGCAATCGATCCCAGGATCGCACCGTCGCGCCAGGCCTTGCGCGAGGCAGTTACGGTAAGCGGCAACATGCACAAACCGGCGATCAGAAACCGCAGCGCGGAAATCTCCACACCACTCAGGTGTTCTGCGGCTGCGCGGATGATGGGAAAGGTCGTGCCCCAGACCAGGGTCACGAACAGCAACATCAGGACGCTGAGATTCACCGGTATCTCCCAGAGAAGCCGCGGGTAAGCCGCCGGGTGTGACCGCATTCTATAAGAACGGCATCCTCAATACCGCGCCAGCCGGTCGTTGTGATGCCGTTATTTCGCCTCGGCGTGATTCCGGTTGCGATTCAATTTGAACAACCAGCCGGTTTCGACCTGCGATTCCTCACTGATCCGGCGCTGTCTGGCTTCGAGCACGGCCGACCGGCCGAGGTAACCGAGCACGGTGTCCGGATGCAACGGATCCACGACCGGTAACCTGCCCACGTTGTGATGCAGCATCGCGTGCGCGGCCTTGTTCAGCGTGTCGCCCGGGCAGGCATAGACCGGATTGCGCCGGCCGATATCCAGCGCCCGGGTTGAATCGGGCACCACCGCTGCCACCGCACGGAAGACGTCGCCGCGTGTCAGGATGCCTTCCAGTTTTCCATCGTCGTTCAGCAGCAGATAGGCGTTGTGTCGCATCAGCGCGGCATCGTTGCCGTTCAGACGCGTAATCAATTCGGAAAGCGTGGTTGCAGCGGGCAGCGTGACCGGTTGACGATCCATCACCTCTCCGACCGTAACCTGATGCAGGACGTCCACTTCGTATTCAAGGTGAATCTTGAGCCCGCGTCGCGCAAGCTTCTCGGTCATGATCGATTCCCTGAGATAAAGCAGACCGATGGCGTTGGCGATGACGCAGACCAGCATCAGCGGCAGCACCGCGTTGTAGTTCCGGGTGATTTCGAACGCGAAAATGATGAACGTGAACGTGGCGCGTGACGCAGCGGCAAATACGGCCGCCATGCCGACCACCGCATAGGCCGATGGATCGAGATGCGCACCGGGAACGACGTGATTGATGATGATCGCGAACGACCCGCCGAGGGCCGCACCGCCCATGAACATCGGGGCCAAAAGACCGCCGGAGGTTCCCGAACCCAGTGAAATCAACAACGCCAGCGTCTTGAACACCAGGATCAGCAACAACAGACTCAGCCCGAGGTGATTGTTGAGAATATCGGAAATGGTCTCATATCCCACACCGAGCACGCGCGGCACAAAATAACCGATGATTCCGAGTCCAACCGCGCCCAGC
>DASUXE010000015.1:0-2269 GCA_036378075.1 Gammaproteobacteria bacterium | reverse complement strand
GATCGCGTTGCTGGTGGTGAATCGACACTGGCGCAATCGCAGCAAATGACGCCTTCCGATTTCTCGATCGGCGCATAAGCTGTTGTTTGGATTTCCGATTTCCCTGAAAGAACATTGCCGCATGGGCTGGGCTATACTCTTTATGTCATCAGCATCCGTGTAACCCAAGCAGGGGACGTCTCATGAAAAAAACTATTGTCACACTGCTTGTCGCCGGCCTTTGTGTGGCCTGCACCAAGACCCCAGACAAGACAGTGACACTGCAAGCCAATGTTCCAACCGAAAATCAGGTCATCATGAAAGAAGCAGTGAAACAGCTGCTGACTTCCTGCACCGGTCTGCATCAGTATTCCTACGATCTGATCAACTGGCGCGCAACCATGGCATCGAACGGCGACAACCCGTTCAACTACCATACCGAAACCTGGGGCTGGACCAAGTGGATCACCGTCACGGTTGAAGTACGCAAGAATGCACGCGACCTGCCCAAGGAATGGGATGCACCCGGCAAGGTGCTGCAGTACGACCTGGGTGGCGGCAAGCAGCCGGGAATCGACGGCAAGACCACCTTGTCTCAGTTGATGTGCGCGACCATTCCGGTCAGCAACGATCCGGACAATCCGGACACCTTCCTCTCGGTACCCGAGATGCAGATGGTGGACAAGATCAAGTAAACCGCACAGTTGGGAAAAAGCCGGGCATGCCCGGCTTTTTTCTTGCCCGGTTGGCAACCATCCTGACGCAAGCGTTATGCTTGGCGACTGATACCACCGACGGACACCTGCCATGACCGAACCCAACAAATCGACACCGCGCTTGCTCTCGTCACAGATGCCGGGCGCCGATTACGGCATATTTCTGCTGGCGGTACCGGTCATCGCGGTTCTCGGCTTGCTTACCGTCGCGCTCGCTGCACATTCGGTCACCGGCATGGTGTGGTTGCTGATCCTTACCTTGTTGATCACCGGATTGTTTGCGGCAGGCGAGGTGTTCCAGTCGCCTTCCGCCTGGCAGACCGGCAGTCCGCTCAAACCGATGTTCAGCTGGCTGAGCCTGGTGACCCTGTTGTGGCCGTTCGGCTATCCGGCCTATTTGCGTGCCCGCCAGCGCCTCGGCCTGGGCAACTGGCTGGTCGGGGGTGTGATCGTGGAAGCGTTGTTCATCGCCGGCGCCATCGGCGCTGCGGTCATCACCTTCACCGGTTACGGCACGCCGCCGCCGGAGGCCGCCGCCAAAACCGAGCAGCAATTGCGGCTGCTGAAGGCCGACCCGCGCTGGATACCGGATGCCGACGACATCGAGATCGTGCAGAGCGGACACCTGAATACCTGCATGAACAAGACCGTGAAACAACTGGTGGACGGCTATTTCGCGGCACCCAAATGGGAAGCCGGCGCGGCCCAGGGCGGCACGGATTTCGTCAACGCCAGCGGCGTTGTCACCTATCAGGGCAAATCGGTGCCAGCCACTTTCCAGTTCGTCATGGACAAGGACAAACGTGGCTTCCGTTATCACGGTTTCGAAATCAACGGGGTTCCGCAGACACTGTTCGTGGCAGCTTTCACACTTGCGCAGATGTGCGCGACCAACTGATCCGCGCCGGATACTGTTGCTATTCGAAGCGACTCGCTGATTCAACTGCGCGCGATGCGCGATGTTTTACCGGTTCAGCCGGCAAACTTGCGTGAACAGCCACGCCGCCATTCCCAGTCCTGACTGTAAGCCTGCGCGAGTTGCGTCGCATTGCGCAGGTACAGCAGGTTCTCGGCATTGCGGTATTCCGCAGCGTAGGTGAAATTGGACGACCCGGTGATGACATCGGTGCCGTCAATAATCATGACCTTGTTGTGAGCCGTTTCCAGGGTATCGTCGATCCACACCGGAATGTTCATGGCGGCCAGCCGTGAGGCCACCGATGGCCACTGCCGGTAGCGCTGCGTATCGCTCTTGTCGAGAATGACTTTGACCTCCACGCCGCGTCGTTCGGCGCGTCCCAGTGCATCGAAGATATGCCGGTCGGTAAAACTGTAGGCCTGCACCAGAATGCTGTGTTGTGCTGCATCAATCGCCTGCACAATCAGTTTTTCACCACCGCCCCGCGGGGAAAAGATCAGCGTCGCATCCACCCCCGACAGTTTCAGCTGCGTTGGCAGCGGATGATTTGCGATGCACGGCTGCACATCGTCATGATGAGTTGCAGCCGATGCCGGGGCTGCGCCAATCAAGACGCCGATAGCCGCCACAGACAACAGAATGGAAACAGCGAAAC
>DASUXE010000014.1:0-5178 GCA_036378075.1 Gammaproteobacteria bacterium | reverse complement strand
CGACCCGGCATGCTCGCGTCAGCGTATTGAGCGCCTGAATCGCAGCAGTCAATTCCATGCGGTTATTGGTAGTCTCGGCTTCGGCGCCTTTCAAGGTTCTTTCACGGTCTCCGCTTGATAATACCGCGCCCCAGCCACCCGGCCCGGGATTACCGCGGCAAGCGCCATCGGTGTAAATCGTCACGTCACTCACACGCTCTCCCGGGTGCTTGGTTTGACTACGCCGGCAAAGCTGCGTTGCGGAAGCACACGCTGGCGACGCAGCGGTGTAACGCACAACACGCGCTTGCGCGCCGCCAGCATATAGGCGCCCGCCGTGAGACGCCAGCGCCAGCGATCGAGTAACCCGCTCTTGAGCAACAGTACGTCATGCGTAAACGGCGGACGAAACAGATAATGCCTTATGCTCAGCGTTTCAAATCCGAGTACCGCCAGCCATTCGCGCAATCGTCCGGCGCTTATGCAGCGCCCGCCCCAGGGAGGCGCAACAGCAAGGTGCTGTCGCAACCCCCACGGCCCCCATGGATGAAAGCCAAGCACGATCAGATGCCCTTCCCCGACCAGCACCCGCTCGGCTTCGCGTAACACCTGATGCGGATCGCCGGCACGTTCAAGCGTATGCGGAAGCAAAACCGCATCGACCGAATCCCGCGCGAATGGCAGATACTCGGGGTCGGCGCGTAAATCCGCGTCGGCCGCATGGGCATCCAGAACAATGCGTGAGCGGATCGGGCTGGATTGCAGCAGTCCGCGTACCGGACCCCAGGCACCAGCCTGCAACAGATAGAACCCGAATGCGGTCGGCAAGATTTCGGCCAGCGCGGCACGTTCCTGACGCAGCAGATAGGCGCCGGTGCGCCGCTGAAACCATGAGTCGAGTTCGGTAGTCATCAAGTAAAATCGTTCGCAAACCTCATCAATTCGCCGACACTAGCACACGCCTGCCGGTTTGGCCTTGCCGCATCGCTCCGGTAACATCGCGTCATGGCGCTTGAACTGACTGCCGTGCCGGCCTTTCGCGACAATTACATCTGGTTGCTGGTTGCCGGCGGGGCGGCGATCGCGGTCGATCCCGGTGATGCTGCGCCGGTGCGAAGCGCCTTGTCGCAGCGACAGCTGAAACTGGCAGCGGTGCTGGTCACCCACCATCACCCGGATCATGCCGGGGGCGCGGCAGCACTCGCCTCCGAATACCATTGTCCGGTATACGGTCCGGCACAGGAGATGATCCCGGCCCTCACCCAGACGGTCAAGACGGGCGATGAAGTCCTGATTGAGGCCCTCGGAGCCCGCTTTCGGGTGCTTGATGTGCCCGGCCACACCGCCGGACATGTCGCGTACCATGGCCACAATATAGTATTCTGCGGCGACACCTTGTTCAGCGCCGGCTGTGGCCGCCTGTTTGAGGGTACTGCTGCCCAGATGAGCGAATCCCTGGCCAAACTGGCCGCACTGCCCGGGCAGACCGCGGTCTGCTGCGGGCACGAATATACCCTGGCGAATCTCCGCTTTGCACAGGCCGTGGAACCTGGCAATCCGGACATTCTGGCCTATGCTCAGGGGGCCAAAGGCTTGCGGGAACAGGGGAGGCCCACCCTGCCGTCCCGAATCGCGCTGGAGCGGCAAGTTAACCCGTTTTTGCGCTGTGCCGAACCGTCTGTGGCTGCCGCTGCGAGCCGCCGGGCGGGACGCGCAGTGAGTGATCCGGTCGAGGTATTCGCCGTGATTCGTGACTGGAAAGACAATTTCACGTGATGGAGCTTCGCCGACCATGACCCGACGCACACTATCGTCCATTCTGCTCCTGTGCGCCTGCGGCCTTGTTCTCGGCGGCTGTGCCAGCATGCGTGGCGGTGGCAGCGAACCATCCGCCGCGGTGACCAAGCCTTCAAACACGCCTGCCAACTCCACTTCCAGCATCGATGCGGATACGCC
This sequence comes from Gammaproteobacteria bacterium, assembly GCA_036378075.1. Taxonomy (GTDB): domain Bacteria; phylum Pseudomonadota; class Gammaproteobacteria; order Natronospirales; family REEB76; genus DASSKW01. The sequence continues at coordinate 3,243 of DASUXE010000014.1, read as the reverse complement.
GATTCCGGACCTCGACAATACCGCACCGGTGATCCAGTGGCAGGACCTCACGATTACCACCGTCCCCACCCACTACGACAATCTCTGGGACTATCTCGGCAAGCACTTTACGCTTTCCGCCGCCCAGGCCGACGGCAGGGTAAAGAACGAACTCAACTGGTTTTCTTCGCACGGTGAATATCTGCAACGCGTCGCCACCCGCGCACGGCCTTATCTCGACTATATCGTGCAGGAAATCGACGCGCGCAAGATGCCGCTCGACATCGCGCTGCTACCGGTGGTCGAGAGCGCGTTCGATCCGTTCGCCTATTCGAATGCCCGCGCAGCGGGATTGTGGCAATTCATCCCCGGTACCGGGCGTCATTTTTCCCTGAAACAGGATTGGTGGTACGACGGCCGTCGCGATGTCGCGGCGTCGACCCGCGCCGCGCTGGATTATCTCCAATACCTGCACGATCAATTCAACGGCGACTGGTTGCTGGCCCTGGCTGCGTACAATTCCGGCGGTGGCACCGTCAGCCGCGCCATCGAACACAACCAGCGCCGCGGTCTGCCCACGGATTTCTGGCACCTGGATCTGCCTGCACAGACTCGCGCCTATGTGCCACGGCTACTGGCGATCTGTCAGTTGGTCGCCACTCAGGGGCATTTCGGAGTCGATCTACCGGCCATCCCGAATTCCCCTTACCTGGCGCAGGTTGATACCGGCGGTCAGATCGATCTCGCTACTGCCGCCAAGCTGGCCGGCATCACCACCGAGCAAATGTATCTGCTCAATCCAGGTTTCAACCGCTGGGCGACGGATCCGGACGGTCCGTATACCCTGCTGGTCCCGCTGGACAAGGAAAACACATTCAAACAGGCGCTGGCAGACATGCCTCCGCATGATCGCGTGCAGTGGGCCACGCACCGGGTGCGCAGTGGCGATACCCTGGGGGAGATTGCGCACCGCTACCACACCACAGTCGCCGTTATCCGTCAGCTGAACGGTGTGCATGGCAACATGATTTACCTGCACCAGACGCTGCTGGTACCGGTTGCACGTGCCACCCTCGCTGACGCCACCCTGCATGCGGAAGCGCGCGTCGCCAAACTCGGGCAGCGCGACAGCGCGCATGTCCATCACGTCCGCAGCGGAGAATCACTGTGGACGATTGCACGCCATTATGGTGTGGACGTGAAACAGCTCGCAGCATGGAACCGGATCAGCATTCACAGTCTGCTGCATGTCGGGCAGAAGCTGGTTATCCGCTCGGGACATGCACGTTTTTCCACAGTTTCGTTCCAGACCGGCCCGGATCACACGCATCGCACAATTTACTATACGGTGCGTCAGGGTGATTCACTGTCCTCGATTTCCAGCCGCTTCCGGGTCAGCGTGGATGAGATCGCTGGCTGGAACAATCTTGACGCGGGTGACTACCTGCAACCCGGGCAGCATCTGACCTTGCATGTCGATGTTACCGATCAATCCACCAGCAGCTGAGGATTGTTGCAGCCATGCCGGCATTTTTCAGCCGGATGGACTGGAGCCGGATTTGCTTTTTTTTGCGACTGCCTTGATGACATCAATTTTCGAATACAACAAGATTCTCAGGAGTACTCATGGGCTTTCTGAACGGTAAACGAGCTCTCATTGTCGGCCTTGCCAGTGAACGTTCCATCGCGCACGGTATCGCGACATCGTTCAAGCGCGAAGGCGCCGAGCTGGCCTTCACCTATCAGGGCGAGCGCCTCAAGGACCGAATCATCAACATGGCGAAGGAAGAATTCGGTTCGGAGCTGGTGTTTCCCATGGATGTGGCAAGCGACGAAGAAATAGATGCGGCGTTTGCTGCTCTCGGCAAGCACTGGGATGGCCTGGACATCATTGTGCATTCGGTGGGATTCGCGCCACGCGACCAGCTATCCGGGAATTACGTGGATGTGGTTACCCGCGAAGGCTTCCGTATCGCTCACGACATCAGTTCGTACAGCCTCGCAGCACTCGCCAAGGCCGGCCGGCCGATGATGCAGGGACGCGATGGCTCGCTGCTGACGCTCAGCTACCTCGGCGCCGTGAGAGCGATCCCCAATTACAATGTCATGGGGCTTGCCAAGGCCAGCCTCGAAGCCAACGTACGCTTTCTGGCCAATGCACTCGGCCCAGAAGGCATCCGCGTCAACGGGATCTCGGCCGGCCCCATCAAGACACTGGCTGCGGCCGGTATCGGCGGATTCCGCTCGATCCTGGAGCACGTGCAGAAAATCACACCGTTGCGTAAAAACGTGACCACCGAGGATGTCGGCAACGCGGCCGCATTTCTCTGTTCGAAGCTGGCAGCCGGCATCACCGGTGAAATCCTGTATGTCGATGCCGGATACAGCCATGTGGGGATGAACCTGGACTGATCTGCACAACCCGGCTGCCGATCCGGAAACAAGAAGGCCCGCTTGCGCGGGCCTTCTTGTTTCCGGACGTCGAAAATCTTACAACGGCTATTGCTGTTGCATATTCTCGCGATTGATCTTGATCTTGGCCTGCTGACGCAGATTCGCCACGTACGCCGCAAATTCCGCCTGCGAATTCATGCGCATCAGGTCACGCCGGGTCATTTGCGCCTGCTGTTTGTCCATGCTGGCAAAATCGCCCGGCTTTACGTCGCTGACGACAAATACAGCCTGATCGCCGTCATCAAGCGCCACCGCTTCGATCACCGGGGCTTTTGCCGTTGGCTGCTGTGCCGCAAACGCGGCAGTCAACAACGGGGCCGGCACCGAACTGTCGTGACGTCCGACATATTTCTCCGGCACCAGTTTCAGAGCATATTTGCGCGCTATGTTTGCCGGCGATTGCCCAGCCTTGATATCCGCCGCAATGGTTGCTGCCACTTGCGCAGCCTGTTTTTGAGCCTGCTGTTGCTGAAGCAATTCGAGAACCTGTGGACGCACTGCGGCGAGCGGCTTCTGCTCGCTCGGAGTATGCCCCTTGACGCGAATCACCACCACGTGGTTCGGACCCAGCTGCACCGGCTCGCTATTGAGTCCCTGACTGAGCACGCCTTCACTGAAGGCCGCCTTGCGGACCGCAGCATTGGCGGCGATTCCAGTGCCGCTATCGCGGGTGACATCGGCAACGGTATTGATCGGCAGATTCAGTTGCTTGCTGACCGCATCCAGTGAATCCGGATGCTCATAAGCCAGATTTGCGAGCTGATCGCCCAGCGCATAGTACTCATCTTCGGCCTTCTTCTGCGCGTACCC
>DASUXE010000013.1:0-2464 GCA_036378075.1 Gammaproteobacteria bacterium | reverse complement strand
ATTGCCGGAATTCGGCGTCGAAGCGCCCAAGACCAAGCAACTGGCCGGCAAGCTCAAGGAACTGGGCCTCGAGAACGTGCTGATCGTCACCGAGCAGGTCGACGAAAAGCTGTATCTCGCGTCCCGCAACCTGCCGTATGTGGATGTGTGTGATGTCACGGGTCTCGATCCGGTCAGCCTGATCGGTTACGAGAAGGTGTTGATGACCGTGCCCTCCATCCGTCGTCTCGAGGAGTGGCTGGCATGAATATGAATCAGGAAAAACTGATGGCCGTGCTGCTCGGGCCGGTGGTGTCCGAGAAGGCCACCCGCGTTTCCGAAGCCGGTAACCAGGTCGTGTTTCGCGTGCGCCGCGATGCCGACAAGGATCTGGTGCGCCGTGCGGTCGAGAAAATGTTTGAAGTGAAAGTTGCGCGGGTTCAGATCGTGAACGTGCGCGGCAAGAACAAACGCTTCGGCCAGCGCGCCGGAGTACGCAGCAACTGGAAGAAGGCCTATGTGAGTCTGGCGGAAGGCAGCCAGATCAACATCGTGGGCGATCAGGCCTGAGCTTGAGCCACGGGGAATAACGCTATGTCACTGAAAAAAGCCAGACCGACTTCGCCAGGGCGCCGTTTCGTCGTCACGGTGCAAACGCCGGGCCTGTACAAGGGCGCACCGCATGCGCCGCTGCTGGAAAAGCAGAGCCGCAATGGCGGCCGTAACAATGCCGGCCGGATCACCACCCGTCACCAGGGCGGCGGTCACAAGCAGCATTACCGCCTGGTCGACTTCAAGCGCGACAAGGACAACATTCCGGCGCGAGTGGAACGTATCGAATACGATCCGAACCGCACGGCGCACATTGCGTTGGTGTTGTACAAGGACGGCGAGCGCCGTTACATCGTGGCGCCGAAGGGCATTGAGCAGGGTCAGGAGATCCAGTCGGGCAGCCATGCGCCGATCAAGATCGGCAACACTCTGCCATTGCGCAACATTCCGATGGGTACCCAGGTGCATTGCATCGAGTTGCAGCCCGGCAAGGGTGCACAGATGGCGCGCAGCGCCGGTACTTCGGTGCAGTTGGTCGCGCGTGAAGGTGCCTACGCCACGGTGCGTCTGCGTTCCGGCGAAATGCGCAAGGTGCACGTCGATTGCCGCGCCACCATCGGTGAAGTGAGCAATACCGAACACAACCTGCGTTCGTACGGCAAGGCAGGCGCCCGACGCCACCTGGGCGTGCGCCCGACCGTACGCGGCGTGGTGATGAACCCGATCGATCACCCGCATGGTGGTGGTGAAGGCAAGACCTCGGGCGGCCGCCATCCGGTATCGCCGTGGGGCCAGCCTACCAAGGGTTACAAGACACGCGCCAACAAGCGCACCGACAACATGATCGTCCGTCGCCGCAAGGCGAAGTGATTGAGAGGATAGCGACGTGCCACGTTCGATTCGTAAAGGTCCGTTCATTGATCCGCATCTGGCCAAGAAGGTCGAAGCGGCGGTGGCGAGCAACAACAAGCGTCCCATCAAGACCTGGTCGCGCCGTTCCATGGTGACGCCGGAAATGGTGGGTCTGACGATTGCGGTGCACAACGGCCATCAGCACGTTCCGGTGCTGATCAGCGAGAACATGGTGGGTCACAAACTCGGCGAGTTTTCACACACCCGTATGTTCAAAGGCCACGGCGCTCGCAAGACCGTCGAAGCGCCCAAGTAAGGAGCTGATGACATGCAGGTAGCGGCAAAACAAAGATTCGCGCGCATCTCTCCGCAGAAGGCGCGTCTGGTCGCGGATCAGATCCGTGGCAAGCAGGTTGGGCAGGCGCTCAAGGTGCTGGAATTCAGCCCCAAGAAGGCGGCGGTGTTGTTCAAGAAGATTCTTGAATCCGCGATTGCCAACGCCGAGCACAATAACGGTGCCGACATTGATGAGCTCAAGGTCGCTGTCGTGATGGTGGACGAAGGTCCGCACATGAAGCGCTGGATGGCCCGCGCCAAAGGCCGCGGTGCACAAATTCTAAAACGTACCAGCCACATCACCGTGACTGTGGCAGACGAGTAAGGACAGACGCATGGGTCAGAAAGTCAATCCGGTAGGTTTCCGCCTCGGCATCGCGTCGGACTGGAACTCGAAGTGGTTCGCGTCCAAGGGCTTGTATGCGCAGAACCTGTTCAATGACATCAAGGTGCGCGAGTTCCTCAAGAAGAAACTCTCGCAGGCTTCGGTAAGCCGCATCGAGATCAAGCGGCCGGCCAAGAAGGCCCATATCACCATTCACACGGCGCGTCCGGGCGTGGTGATCGGCAAGAAAGGCGAGGACATCGACGCGCTGCGCAAAGAGCTGATCAAGATGATGCCGGGCACCGACGTGGACGTGTCCATCGAGGAAATCCGCAAGCCGGAACTGGATGCCTATCTGGTCGCCGAAGGCATTGCCCAGCAGCTCGAGCGCCGCATCATGTTCCGCCGCGCGATGAAGCG
>DASUXE010000012.1:0-3357 GCA_036378075.1 Gammaproteobacteria bacterium | reverse complement strand
CGAGCCAGCCACGCGCCGCCGTTGACAGCCCTGCGGGCAGGCGGGACAGGTCGGGCGGAGTCCTCGCCTGGCTCAGCATCAGCCAGATCAACTGGTGGTTTTTGCTGATTGCCTGCGGATCGTTCTGCAGGAACGTCTCGCGGGCACTCAGGTCGGCCACCGCGCTCACTGTGTCGTCGAGTGCGGCGTGGACCTGTGCGCGCAGCAGCAGGGTGCGCGCCTTGAGCGCGTCGGGCAGCGGTTCCAGCGCAAAGCCCAGGTGTTGCAAGGCGGTTTCCGGGTGCTTTGCTGCCAGATCCATGCCGGCCTTGAGCAATTCGATGCGCGCATTGAGCGCCGGATACAGGTTCGCGGGCTTGATCTGAGCCAGCAGCGCCCAGGCTTTCTGATTGTCACGGGCCTGCCACCAGTCCTCAGCGGCGCTCACCAGCCAGGTCGCGCGTTGTTGACCCTGGGCACCGGCGGCCAGTTGTTCATAGACTTGCGCGGCGGCAGCAAACTTGCCCTGTTGTTCCAGTTGCACGGCCTGACCTGCCTGGCCGGCCGGCGCCTGCTGGACCGGTGCGACAGCACAGCCTGCCAGCCATGCCAGCAGCAGCGCGGAGAGACAAAGACGGAGCAGCGGTGGGCGCGGGAGCGTGCCTTGCATGAGTTTCGGATTCCGGTGCAGGATGGGCCGTGAAGCCTGAATGATACCTGTTCCCGGCGTTGCCGGGAAAACCGAGGAGCTTTCGTGACGCAACCGCCCGGTGTGTTGTATGTGGTCGCCACCCCGATTGGAAATCTGGAAGATCTCACACCCCGCGCGCGCCGGGTGTTGAACGAGGTGGATACGGTGGCAGCGGAAGATACCCGTCACAGCGGCCAGTTGCTGGCGCACGTCGGCATCAATAAACCGCTGCTGTCGTTGCATGACCATAACGAGGCTGAACGCACACCGAAACTGATCGAGCGGCTGCTGGCAGGCGAATCTGTGGCACTGGTTTCCGACGCGGGCACACCGCTTATCAGCGACCCCGGATTTGGTTTGGTGCGGGCGGCACGCCAGGCAGGCATCAAGGTCACCCCGCTCCCTGGTGCCTGCGCGCTAGTGGCAGCTCTCTCCGTCAGCGGCCTGCCGACTGACCGCTTCGCATTTGAGGGCTTTCTGCCCAGCAAGCAAACCGCGCGCCGTACCGCACTGGCGGCGCTGGCGCGCGAGTCGCGTACCCTGGTGTTCTACGAATCCGTGCACCGCCTGACTGAAGCGCTGGCTGACATGACGGAACATTTCGGCACCGGCCGACCGGCGGTGATTGCCCGGGAGCTCACCAAGTTGCACGAAAGCGTCCGCTCCGGCACGCTTGCCGAATTGCATGAGTGGGCCAGATCCGACGCTAATGCCGGCAAGGGTGAAGTGGTAGTCGTGGTTGGGGGTGCGGCCGAAGTCCGTGGTGCCGGCGATGAGGCGGAGCGTGTACTTGATGTATTGCTGGAAGAACTGCCCGTCAAGCAGGCTGCTGCGCTGGCGGCAAAACTGAGCGGCGGGAAACGGAATGACTTATATAAAAGGGCGTTGGAGAAATCTGCTGCCCGCGGTGAATCAGCGAATCCCGGCTCATCTTGATCAACAGGACTCGGCATGACGAGCAGCGCGGATAACTTGAGGCGCATGCTGCGTCGCTGGCTGAAGCCTCTGCGTGCGACTCCGTTGCATCCACAGTGGTTGATCCACAGGATCGGCAAGGGCCGGACAGATTGGGTGGCACAACGGGCCGACGGTGCGATTCTGGATGTCGGATGTGCGGACCAGGCGATAAAGCGTGAGCTACCGCAATTGCGGGGATATGTGGGACTCGATTACCCGGCGACAGCCAGCCATCTGTACGGAACTCGCCCGGACGTGTTCGGTGACGCGAGTGGATTGCCTTTCAAAGATGCCTGTTTCGATACCGTATTGATGCTGGATGTGCTGGAGCACGTAGCACGACCGGGGGCGGCTTTGCAGGAAGCAGCGCGAGTCTTGCGACCCGGCGGCCGCTTGCTGGTGACGATTCCATTTGCATACCCGCTGCATGATCAACCGCATGATTATCAGCGATTTACGGCTCATGGCATCGCGAACCGGCTGAGCGCAGTCGGACTCAGGCCGGTCATGACCGATGAAGTCGCCGAGGGTATTGGCGCATCGATGAGCTGTCTGGTGCTGACCCTGGCGCAGGGTGCAATTGCCGCGATCGCCGCGCGCAGCTGGCGGGTGATATTCGTGCCGCTCGTCTTGATACTCATTCCGCTGTTCAATCTCGCCAGCTGGCTATTGTCGACGTTGCTGCCCGTCGCGGAGTTGATGCCAGCGGCCTACTATGTGCACGCCGAACGCCGTATGGTGGACGCATGAATGCCACGCTGCCGCGCTTGCTGGTACTGACATCGACCTATCCGCGCTGGCGGGACGATCCCGAGCCCGGTTTCGTACATCAGTTGTGCAAGCGTCTTGTGGAACATTTCGATGTCGTGGTGTTGGCGCCGCACGCGGCTGGCTCCATGACCGTCGAAAACATGGATGGGGTGCAGATACATCGTTACCGATACGCGCCGGCTCGCTGGGAGACCCTGGTCAATGCCGGGGGTATCATCAACAATCTCAGGCGCTATCCCTGGAAGTGGTTACTGGTGCCGACATTCTTGCTGGCTCAGGGGTATGCGACTTGGCGATTGATCAGACAGATGCGACCTGCGATCGTGCATGCACACTGGTTAATACCGCAGGGGCTGTTGACAGCAATTCTGGGCGGTGTGATGAGAAACATGCCGCCATTCGTGGTGACGTCTCATGGTGCCGATCTATATGCGCTGGGCGGACCGGTGGCCGGTAAGTTTAAACGTTATGTGTCCAGAAAGTGTGCGGCATTGACAGTGGTCAGCAACGCGATGCTCGCCGAAGCGGAGCATCAGGCCCTTGAAGCACCCCGCATACAAGTGCTGCCGATGGGCGTAGACATGCAGGTCCGGTTCATACTGGATGAGGGTCAGGCGCGCCTCGATGATGAGTTGCTGTTCGTGGGCAGGTTGGTTGCCAAGAAAGGGCTGCGTCATCTACTCGATGCGATGCCCTATGTGATCGAGCGGCGCCCCTCGGTATCGCTTACCATCGCGGGCTTTGGTCCAGAAGAAGGCGCGTTGCGGGAACAGGTACGACGGATGGGTATCGATACCCATGTCAGCTTCATTGGCGCCGTGCCACAACCAGCATTACCGGAGCTGTATCGTCGCGCTGCCCTGTTCGTTGCACCGTTCGTGCGGGATACCACCGGCGATCAGGAAGGATTGCCGGTCGCCCTCATGGAAGCGATCGCCTGTGGGTGCCCGGTGATCGTG
>DASUXE010000011.1:0-5255 GCA_036378075.1 Gammaproteobacteria bacterium | reverse complement strand
GGACATGGGCCGGGGTCCTGAAAATCAGGGAGTTATTAAGAGCCGGCATGATACCGGCCTTCGGCGCGGCCCGCCACGCATAAGGCCCCGGTTCCATTGCGAAAACGACGCAAAATCCGTATAGTACGCACCCTTTCCGGTGGCCTCCGGCCGCCCACTACAGGTTTTTTCAGGAGTCTTTACCTTGGCCAACACCAAGCAAGCAAAGAAGCGCGCCCGTCAGGCGGAAGCCCATCGCCAGCACAATGCCGGCCTGCGTTCCGTGGCCCGCAGCTACATCAAGAAAGTGGTCAAACTGATCGCTGAAGGCAAGAAAGCCGAGGCTGAAGCGGCCTACAAGGAAGCCGTGCCGGTTATCGACCGCACCGCCAACAAGGGCCTGATTCATCACAACAAGGCTGCGCGTCACAAGAGCCGCCTGAACGATCACATCAAGGCCATGAAAGCTTAATTGCTTTCAGTTGTTGAAATGAAAAAGCCGGCTTGATGCCGGCTTTTTCATTTACGTACTGGATTCCCGCACATCGTCTTCAGCACTGCTTTGCGTTCTGACCTGTTCCAACCGCTCCATGATCTTCCGGCATAGTTCGATGGTGCCCTCACCCGCCAGCCCGGAGATTTCAAATACCGGTCCTTTCCACTTGAGGCCTTTCACGATCGCCTTGCAACGCGCTGCGCGCTCGTCTTCCGGCAACAGATCGATCTTGTTCAGCACCAGCCAGCGTTCGCGCGCGGCAAGCTGGGGACTGAATTTCTCCAGTTCGTTCACAATCGCGCGTGCATCGGCAACCGGATCGCCGCTGCCTTCGTACGGCGCCACATCGACCAGGTGCAGCAACAACCGGGTGCGTTGCAGGTGTTTCAGGAACTTGATGCCCAGGCCCTGCCCCTCCGCGGCACCTTCGATCAATCCGGGAATATCCGCCATGACGAAACTGCGGCCCATCCCCACCGAAACCACACCGAGGTTGGGATACAGCGTGGTGAACGGGTAGTCGGCGACTTTGGGCCGCGCGCCGGAAACCGAACGAATCAAGGTGGATTTGCCGGCATTGGGCATACCCAGCAAACCAACGTCGGCGATGACCTTGAGTTCCAGCTTGAGTGTGCGACGTTCACCGGCACTGCCCGGTGTGGACTGGCGCGGCGCACGATTCACGCTGCTTTTGAAACGGGTATTACCAAGACCGTGGAAACCGCCCTGTGCCACTTTGAGCCGTTCGCCGACTTTGACCAGATCACCCAGCACTTCGCGGGTATCCATGTCCATCACTGAAGTACCCACCGGCACATGCACTACCAGATCGTCACCACCGCGCCCGGTCATGTCGCGGCTCATGCCTTTCTGACCCTGCTGCGCCTGATACGTCCTTACCGCGCGAAAATCCGCTAGGGTGTTGAGATCCTCGCGCGCTTCCAGCCACACGCTGCCGCCGTCGCCGCCGTCACCACCGTCGGGGCCGCCGAACGGAATGAATTTCTCGCGCCGGAAACTCACGCAGCCGTTACCGCCGTCGCCGGCGATGACTTTGATAATGGCTTCATCAACGAATTTCATAATGAGTGTTCCGAAACAAAAAGCCCCGCAAACCGCGGGGCTTTTCTGATCCACGTGCAGATGCGATTTTACTCGGCGACCACGCTCACGTAGCGGCGCTGCGGTTTGCCCCGCACTTCGAACTTGACCTTGCCGTCCGCCTTGGCGAACAGGGTGTGGTCGCGGCCCATGCCGACATTCACACCGGCACGGTATTCAGTACCGCGCTGACGAATCAGGATGTTGCCGGCAATCGCCGCTTCACCACCAAAGAGTTTGACGCCCAGGCGTTTCGACTCGGAATCGCGGCCGTTACGGGTACTGCCGCCTGCCTTTTTGTGTGCCATTTCGGTTTAACCTCTACTGCTCAACCGGCCTGGATGCCGGTGATCTGGACTTCGGTGTAATGCTGCTTGTGCCCGCCGCGGCGACGGTAGTTCTTGCGGCGGCGCAGCTTGAAGATGTAAATCTTGTCGTGGCGGCCCAGGCTCTTCACGGTGCCGTTGACCTTGCCACCCTTGATGAAGGGCGCACCCAGGACCGGCTCGGCGCCGTCCTTGCCAACCATCAGCACGCGATCGAACTCGACCGGAGCGCCGGCTTCGGCGGCCAATTTTTCGACGCGAATAACGTCGCCTTCGCTCACCCGGTACTGCTTGCCCCCGGTCTCTATAACGGCGTACATAAACTCTCCGGAAATCGTGTTGAATCCGCCAAAGGGCGCGAATTTTACGGCTTGGCGGGCTCCGGGTCAAACCCCAGGGGCTCCGGCTTGACACTTCCTCGCGCGGACCCCTAGCATCGCCTCTCCCCGCGGCCAGTTCCGCGCCGCCCGAGTCCCGGCAAGCACATGGTTCGAGCCTCCGCCTCCCCCCGGCCCAGCGCCAACCCTCCGGATCTGGACGCGGTCCGCAAGCTGGTCGCCGCCGACATGCTGGCCGCTGACCGCCGCATCCGCGCAGAGCTCAGCTCCGACGTGGCGCTCATCAACCAGCTGGCAGACTACATTATCGCCGGGGGCGGCAAGCGCCTGCGCCCGATGCTGGTACTGCTGTCGGCCCGCACCTGCGGCGTAAACGACCAGCGCCATGTAGACCTGGCCGCGATCATCGAATTCATCCACACCGCCACCCTGCTCCACGACGACGTGGTGGATGCGTCGGACTTGCGGCGCGGACGCGATACCGCCAATGCCATCTGGGGCAACGAGGCCAGTGTGCTGGTGGGCGATTTCCTCTATTCGCGCGCCTTCCAGATGATGGTCAAGGTCAACGACATGCGCGTCATGCAGATCATGGCCGACGCCACCAACCTGATCTCGGAAGGTGAAGTGTTGCAGCTCATGAACGTCAATGATCCGGACACCACCGAAGCACGTTACATGGACGTGATACGGCGCAAGACCGCGACGCTGTTCGAGGCAGGTGCCCGTCTGGGTGCGGTGATCGCGCAGCGCCCTGACCATGAGCAGGCCGCGCTGGCGCGTTACGGTCTGCATCTGGGCACGGCATTCCAGCTGATTGACGACATGCTCGACTACAGTGCCTCGGCCGACGAACTGGGCAAGAACATTGGTGACGATCTGGCGGAAGGCAAGCCCACCTTGCCGCTGATCCACGTCCTGCGGCACGGCACCGCGGCGCAACAGAGCCTGGTCCGCAATGCCATCGAACAAGGCGGTCTGGATCGTATCGACGACATCCTGACCATCATCCGGCAAAGCGGCGCGCTGGATTACGTGGCAGCGAAAGCGCGTGAACAACGGCAACAGGCACTCGACGCTCTGGCGGATTTGCCGGAGTCGCCGTATCTCGAAGGGATGAAAACGCTGGCGGAATTTGCGGTCGAACGCCGCTCCTGATTCAACGCCGTGCGCGGCGCTTGATAACACCTTCCCGCAACACCGCTGCGCACGCATCCGCCGACAGCGGGTAGCTGTAATAGAAGCCCTGCGCCACGTCGCAGCCGTTGTCGCGCAGATACTGCTCCTGATGCACGTCCTCGACACCTTCGGCGATCACCCGGATGCCCAGCTTGTGACTCATCGCCACCAGCGCACTGACGATGGCGGCATGGCGCGAATCGATCGGCGTACCGACCACAAAACTGCGGTCGATTTTCAGGGTGTCGATGGGAAAACGGCTCAGGTAGGTCAGCGATGAATAACCCGTTCCGAAATCGTCAAGCGAGAAACGGATGCCCAATGCAATCAGCTCGCGCATGCGCTGCAACACGCTGGGATTGTCGGTCATGATCGCAGTCTCGGTGAGTTCCAGCTGCAACAACCCGGGATCGAACCCGGTTCGTTCCAGGATGTCCCGCACCGTGCTGACCAGATCCTCCTGCAGAAACTGGCGCGCCGAAATATTCACCGTCATCAGCGTCGGATCAATGCCCGTGTTTTTCCATTTCACTGCCTGACGACAGGCGTTCTCAAGCAACAGCGTGCCCAGTGCAACAATGTCACCACTCTGTTCGGCCACCGGGATAAACTTGGTAGGAGCGATCAGTACCCCTTCTTCGGTACGCCAGCGCGCCAGCGCTTCAAGGCCCACAATACGACGGGTACTGAGTTCCACCTGGGGCTGATACTCGAGAAAAAATTCCTCCTGCATCGCGGCAGTGCGAAGGCGGCCACGCAGGTTCAGGAATTCCTCGACCAGCGCTTTCATCTCCGCGCTGTAGAAACGCGTACCACCCGGGTCATCGCGTTTGGTTTCCAGCAAGGCGCTGTCGGCATTGCGCAGGATCGTCTCGGCATCCTCGCCGTCGCGCGGCGCCACTGCGACACCCACACTCAACCGCACATCGAGCTTGCTGGCGCCGATCTGCAATGGCTGTTCCAGCTGTGTCTTGGCGAGCTGCACACGATTTTTCAACTCGTCGCGTTCGAATTGACCGGTGACGATCACCGCGAATTCATCCGCCGCCAGCCGTGCAACACCGTCGTGACTGCCGAAGGTCTTGGCCAGACGCGCACCGAATTCACGCAACACGCTATCACCCGCGTCGTGCCCCAAGGCGTCGTTAATAAGCTTGAAGCCGTCAACGTTGAACAACACCACCGCTACGCTGTCATCCTTGTCGCGATGGCTGATCTGTTCACGCAGGTTGTCGTTCAGCAGGGTTCGATTGGCAAGCCCGGTCAACGGATCGTAATAAGCGAGATAGCGCAAACGCTTCTCGCCCTGCACCCGCTCCGTGATATCCGTGGTAACGGAGATCATACCGTTGACTTCACCGGTCTCGTTACGGCTGACCACTGCATCGACCTGCACGTCGATGGCACGCCCATCGGCGGTTTGCTGGCGCGACTGGAATGAATGCGTGAGCAATCCTTCGTGCATCATCCGGTCAAAATTGCGCTTGGATTCGATGCGTTTGGTCGGCTCGACGACCATATCGAAGACGCTCTTGCCGATCAGCTCACCCTGCTGATAACCAAGCATTTTATGGGAGGCCTGATTGGCATAAGTGATGATCCCGTTGCTGTCGACTTCCTTGATACCGTGCGGCACCGCCTCCATCAGCCGGCGGTACCGCCGTTCGCTGCGCCGCAGCGCGACTTCACTCTTCTTCTCGGTGGTGATGTCCTGAAAGATGCCGAAAACCGCTTCACCGGCCTCCGTGGTAGCGGGGCTGTACTGGGCCTTGACTCGTACATGGCGGATTTCGCCGTCCGGGCGCACGATCCGCGCCTCGAATTCCGCGCTCTCGT
>DASUXE010000010.1:0-4219 GCA_036378075.1 Gammaproteobacteria bacterium | reverse complement strand
ATGCTGTCGGCAACGTGCCTGCCGGTGGACGGCATCAACTGCATCAGGCCGATGGCGCCGGCGTTGGAGACCGCCCCCGGCTGAAACATGCTCTCGGCGCGGATCAGGCCATACACCCAGGCCGGATCGAGTTTGAGGCGCTGCAATTCCGGCAGCAGCGTCTTCTGATAGGCAATCGGATACGTGAAGGTGAGGTCCTGCCAGCAGCCGGCGTTGGCAAAGGTGCGGATGGTACGGCCGTACCATCCCCATTGTGCCGCCAGTAATGCCGCCTGACACTGCGCCGGATTCGACAGATCATGCACGCCGGCCTGCCATTCCTGTTCCGCATAATCGAACAGCCCCGCATACACCAACTCGCGCGCGCGCAGGAACGCGGGCCGCACCGCGAGTTGCGCCATGACGTCCGGCGCCGGTTGGCTGGCTTCCTGGGTGAAGTCATAGGCTTGTTGCAGATGATCGGCAGCGAGCAGCGCGTAGTAACCGTCGCCGTCAGCCAGTGCCTTGTAAATGACCTTGGCCGACGCAGTCTTGCCGGTCGCCGCCAGTGCGCGTGCTTTCCAGTAGCGCCACTCGTCGGCGTTGGCGGCCTTGCCGAGATCCTCGATGCCTTTCAAGACCGCGGACCAGTTCTGTTGGCGCAACGCGGTGCGCACCCGCCAGCTCAATACTTCGGCATTGGTTGACCTGACCCGGGCGAGCTGTTTGCCGGCGTCCGGCAACAAGTGCCAGGCATATTGCAACGCCAGTGCCTGCTGCATGTCGTCCTGATCGTCGTGCGCGAAATGGTAATCGTGGGACAGTTGATGCCAGAGATGCCGCGCCTGGGCCGGATCGGTGCGCGCCACCAGTTTGACGCCTGCCATCAGCATTTCGTGATAGCGCGATTCATCCGGCACATCGGTGTGCGCAAGTGTGCTGCGCGGATTCGCCCCCATGTCCAGCCAGGCTTGCGCCCAATCGCGATCATCGGAGTCGAGTTGCGGCAGCAGCTGTTTCGCGAGTTCATAACGCCGCGCGCGCAACGCCAATTCGGTGCGCCGCGCCAGCATCTGCTTGCTGATCAGATGATGCTGTTCAAGATAATCGAAGGCCGGCGTGCAGGTGTCCGGCTGCTGGGACGCGCTCAGCCACAGGTGTTCGGCAACCACAATCCAGACATCGCGATCCTGGCTGTCGTCGCCTGCCAGATGGGCGCTGACTGCTGCGCAACGCAATGGCCGGTCGGTTTCGTCCTGGTAATTCGCGAGCAGGGTTTTCCAGTCCTGGCGCCTGGCCAGCGCCAGCAGCCAGTCCTGACGCAAATCGTCGGCCAACGGCAAGGCCCATTGCTGTTTCAGGAACGCCTGCACCACGTCGTCGGATTGCTGATCCAGCGTGCTGTCGAGGTAGGCGAAACGCAGGTATGGATACAGCGGATAATCCGCCAGCTTGTCGAGGTAAGGCGTGAGGGTGGCGAGGTCACCCTGCTTGGCGGCGCTCCAGGCCAGCTTGAATTCGGCACGCTGCGCCGTGAGATCGGCGGCTGACAGTACCGGCGCAATGCAGACGAGCACAAAGGCGGTGAAAAAGCGGGACGTCCAGGTCATATATACAAGGGTACCTCAGGATATCGCGAAGCGGAATTAGATTGCTATGCTGCCGCGGGTGCAAACTATGTCTGAACGCGTGCCTGATCTGCCGGTTTCCATCAACAAGGAGGAAATCATGAAATTCAACGTCATCAATCCTGCCAGCGGCGAAACCATTATGGAATATGCCGGCTGGAACGCCGCGCAACTGGATGATTCCCTGAGTCAGACGGCAGCGGCAACACCCGCCTGGGCGGCGGAGTCGCTGGCAACCCGCACTGGACTGCTGCGCCGCGCCGGCGAGGTGTTGCTTGCGCACCGCGACGAATACGCGCAACTGATGAGCCGCGAGATGGGCAAGCTGATTGGCGAGGCGCGCGCCGAAATCGAGAAATGCGCACGCTGCTGCACCTATTACGCCGACGAAGCGGAACGCCTGCTGGCCGATGAGCGTGCAGAAACCGATGCGGCAACCAGTTACGTCGCATATCAGCCGCTCGGCACCGTACTGGCGGTGATGCCGTGGAATTTTCCGTTCTGGCAAGTCATCCGCGCTGCCGCGCCCGCGCTCACTGCCGGCAACACCATGGTACTGAAACACGCCGACAACGTACCGGGCTGCGCGATCGCACTGGAAGAAGTGTTCCGTGAAGCGGGCTATCCCGATGGCGTGTTTCGCACGCTGATGATCGGTATTCCGATGGTGGACGGCGTGATCCGCGATTCCCGCATCGCCGCGGTCACGTTGACCGGCAGCGAACGCGCCGGACGCGCAGTCGGGCAGGCCGCCGGTGAATCGCTGAAGAAATGCGTGCTGGAACTGGGTGGTTCGGATGCCTTCGTGGTGCTGGAGGATGCGGATCTCGCGCAGGCAGCGGAAACCGGCGCCAAATCGCGCTACCAGAATGCCGGACAGAGTTGCATTGCCGCCAAACGTTTCATCGTGGTGGATAAAATTGCCGACGAATTCCTGGAGGCGTTTCGCAACCACGCACTGGCTTTGAAGCCGGGCGATCCGCTGGATGCCAGAACCAATCTGGCGCCGATGGCGCGCTTCGATCTGCGCGATGCGCTGCAGCAGCAAGTGCAGGATGCGATTGCCAAAGGCGCCAAACCGTTTCTCGGTTGCGAACCGGCGCCGGGCGCCGGGGCGTTTTATCCCGCCTCGATTCTGGAAGGCGTTGCACCCGGCATGCGTGCCTGGAACGAGGAACTGTTCGGTCCGGTCGCCAGCATCATTCGCGTGCGCGATGAACACGAAGCCCTGAAAGTCGCCAACGGCAGTCTCTACGGACTCGGTGGCAGCGTCTGGACCCGCAACCGCAAACGCGGCGAGAAATTTGCCCGGCAACTGCAATCCGGCAGCGCGTTCGTCAACGGGTTGGTGAAAAGCGATCCACGGCTGCCGTTCGGCGGCATCAAGCATTCCGGGTATGGCCGCGAACTGGCGCGCCACGGCATTCACGAATTCACCAACGTAAAAACGGTGTGGATCGGATAACATCCGCCCCACCCGGATCACTCTCACACTGGAGCACTGTCATGTCACGTCGTCTGTCCCTTGCCGTTTCCGCCCTGCCCGGCCTGTTGCTGCTGGTGAGCGCCGCCGTCCACGCCGACTACACGCCGTCGGCGCAGAGCATCCTGGCCGAATCGAGCCCGTCCGAGTGGCGCAGCCTGGATCCGGCGCAGACCTTATATATGAAGCTGGCACACGGACACATGGTGGTGATCGAACTCGCACCCGCCTGGGCGCCGCAACATGTTGCCAACATCAAGACGCTGGTGCGCGAACATTACTTCGACGGCACCAGCATCTATCGCGTGCAAGATAATTTCGTCGCGCAGTGGGGTGACCCTGACG
Source organism: Gammaproteobacteria bacterium (assembly GCA_036378075.1). Taxonomy (GTDB): domain Bacteria; phylum Pseudomonadota; class Gammaproteobacteria; order Natronospirales; family REEB76; genus DASSKW01. The sequence goes on along the minus strand of DASUXE010000010.1, from coordinate 784 downwards.
GCGACGATCCGAAGAAAGCCAAACCGATGGGCACCGCGAAAACCACACTGCCACCGGAATTCACCCGCAAGATCAATCCGGCAGCGGACTTCACGCCACTGCCGGACGGCGACGTGTACGCGCCCGAAGTCGGCTTCGTGGACGGCATGCCTGCGGCGCGCGATCCGAAGTCCGGCAAGGAATGGCTGGTGCAGTGCTACGGCATGGTCGGGGTGTCGCGTGACAACGATCCGACCAGCGGCAACGCCAACACGCTTTACGTGCCGATCGGTCAGGCACCGCGGCGGCTTGACCGTCAGCTGACGGTGGTGGGACGCGTGGTCCAAGGCATGCAGTGGATTTCGTCATTGCCGCGCGGTCCCGAACCGCTGGGCATCTACAAGAAAAAGTCCATGCGGATGCCGATCATGTCGGTGCGACTGGCGGCCGACGTGCCGGCCGGAAATCGCCTGCATTTGCAGGTCCTGCGTACCGACAGCAAGACCTTTGCACGGCTGGTCGAAGCCAATCGCAACCGTCACGACGCGTTTTATCAGGATCCGCCTGACCGCATCAGCATCTGCGATGTGCCATTGCCGGTACGTGAAACCCCTGCCGCGTCTGGCAAGTAACCCGCTACACTAGCGCGATGAAAACCTACCTGGTCGGCGGTGCAGTCCGCGACCGGCTGCTCGGTCTGCCGGTCAAGGAACGCGATTATGTGGTGGTGGGCGCGACGCCCGCCGACATGACTGCGCTTGGTTACCGGCCGGTGGGCAAGGATTTCCCGGTTTTCCTGCATCCC
>DASUXE010000009.1:0-2536 GCA_036378075.1 Gammaproteobacteria bacterium | reverse complement strand
GACCCGGGTCGCCCGCGACAGGCGCGCAAACCCGGAAAGATGGTCATGTGCCGGCACGCTTCCGCCTGCTCAGCCGAGTGCTTTCAGTGCTTTTTCGTAGTCGGGTTCGTGGGCGATTTCCGGCACCATTTCGCTGTAAATCACCTTGTCGTGGGCATCCAGCACCACCACGGCGCGCGCGGTAACACCGGCCAGCGGACCATCCTTGATCATCACGCCGTAATCGTCGCCGAACTTCTGGCCGCGCATCATCGAAAGCGGCACCACATTCTCCAGATGTTCGTTGCCGCAGAAACGGCCCTGTGCGAACGGCAGGTCGGCCGAAACGATCAGAATGACAGTGTCCGGATGCGTCTTGGCATGTTCGTTGAATTTTTTGGTGGACAGGGCGCAGACCGGGGTATCCAGACTTGGAACAATATTCAGAAGTTTCTTCTTGCCCTTGAAATCGGCCAGCGAAACATCCTTGAGGTCCTTGTTGACGAGTTTGAAATCCGGCGCCTTGACACCTTGTTTCGGCAATTCGCCACTGGTGTGGATGGGATTACCCTGCAATGTGATTTTCGCCATGACTGAACCTCCTGGTTTTCGGTTGTTTATTCATAGTCGCTGAGCGGCGGACAACTGCATATGAGATTGCGATCGCCATACGCATTGTCGGCACGCGCCACCGGCGGCCAGTATTTCTGGCGGCGCAGCGAGGCGACCGGAAATGCGGCCTGCTCACGTTTATACGCATGTGCCCAGCTGTCGGATGCAACCATTTCCGCAGTATGCGGCGCCGATTTCAACGGGTTGTCCTCGCGATCCAGCGTGCCGTTTTCGACGGCGCGGATTTCCTCGCGGATCGCGATCATGGCTTCGATGAAACGGTCGAGTTCGACTTTCGGTTCCGATTCGGTCGGCTCCACCATCAGGGTCCCGGGCACCGGGAAGCTCATGGTCGGTGCATGGAAACCGAAATCGATCAGGCGCTTGGCAACATCGTCTACAGTGATACCGCTGCGCTCCTTGATCTCGCGCAGATCCAGAATGCACTCGTGCGCCACCAGCCCGCCCGGTCCGGTATACAGCACCGGATAATGCGGCGCGAGTTTCTTCGCCACGTAGTTCGCATTCAGGATCGCCACTTCGCTCGCTGCGGTCAGCCCAGGCGCGCCCATCATCGCGATATACATCCAGGAAATCGGCAGGATCGAGGCCGAACCGTACGGCGTCGCGGCAATCGAGCTGATGCCGTGCGCGTCGCGCACATAGCCGACACTGCGGGTATTCGGCAGGAACTGCGCCAGATGTGCGCCCACCGCTACCGGACCCACGCCCGGACCACCGCCGCCGTGCGGAATGCAGAAGGTCTTGTGCAGATTGAGATGCGACACATCGCCGCCGAACTGGCCCGGCGCGGCAAGCCCCACCATCGCATTCATGTTGGCGCCGTCGACGTACACCTGGCCGCCATGCGCGTGCACGATCTCGCAGATCTGGCGCACGCCTTCCTCGAATACACCGTGCGTGGACGGATAGGTAATCATGATCGCGGCCAGATCATCTTTGTGTTCGACGGCCTTGCGCTTCAGGTCCTCGATATCCACGTTGCCGTGCTCGTCGCACGCAACCACCACGACTTTCATGCCGGCCATCTGCGCCGATGCCGGATTGGTGCCGTGCGCGGAGGATGGAATCAGGCACACGTTGCGCTGCCCTTCACCACGGGATTCGTGATACGCCTTGATGATCAGCAGACCGGCATATTCGCCCTGCGAACCGGCATTGGGTTGCAGCGATACTGCCGCATAACCCGTGCAGGCCACCAGCATCTGTTCCAGCTGCGCGATCATTTCGCGATAACCGGCGGTCTGCTCGACCGGCGCGAACGGGTGCATGTGCGCGAACTCGGGCCATGAAACCGGCAGCATTTCGCTGGTGGCATTGAGTTTCATGGTGCAGGAACCGAGCGGAATCATGCTGCGGTCCAGCGCCAGATCCATGTCGGCGAGGCTGCGCAGATAACGCAGCATCTCGTGTTCTGAATGGTGCCGGTTGAAAACCGGATGCGTGAGGTAATCGCTGCTACGCACCAGGGTTGCGGGAATCGTGTCGAGCGAATCCGCGTCCAGCTTCACCGCAATACTGCTGACCGGGCTCTTTTGTCCGGTTGCCTCGATAAACAGCGACAACAATTTCAATACGTCATCACGGGTACTGGTCTCGTCGAATGAAATCCCGACATGCGAATCATCCACGTGACGCAAGTTCATGCGCCGTGCCGATGCCGCGGCATGCAGCGCAGCGGTGTGGGTGTTGGTCTGCACCGTCAGCGTGTCAAAGAAACTTTCATTCTCAAGCGTGAAGCCGAGCTGCTTCAGCGCACCGGCCAGTCCGGATGTCAGACGATTAACACGTTGTGCAATTTTCTTGAGGCCCTGCGGTCCGTGATACACGGCATACATGCTGGCCATGATCGCGAGTAGCGCCTGGGCGGTGCAGATATTCGAGGTCGCTTTCTCGCGACGGATGTGCTGTTCGCGGGTCTGCA
>DASUXE010000008.1:0-5147 GCA_036378075.1 Gammaproteobacteria bacterium | reverse complement strand
GGGCCTTGACTCGTACATGGCGGACTTCGCCGTCCGGGCGCACGATCCGTGCCTCAAATTCCGCGCTCTCGTGGCTGCGCGCCACACCACGCACATACCGTTCTACCTGTGGCTGATCTTCCGGATGATAGGTGCTGAGCGTGCGGTTGAAATCCGGATCAATCTTGCGTGGATCAAGACCGCGTATCTGGTAGATCTCTTCCGACCACCACAGCTTGTCTGTGGAAATATCCCAGCGCCAATGCCCGAGGTGCGCCAGATGCTCGGCTTCGTCGAGCATTCGAGTGCGTTCCTCGAGCACGTCGCGGATGCGCACCCGTTCCGTTATATCGGTGAGCACGCCAACATAAAACCTGAGTTGCCGGTTCTCGTCCAGCACCGGACTGATGGAAAGCGAACTCCAGAACTTCTCGCCGTCCTTGCGCAGATTGACAATGTCTATTTGCCCGGATTGCCAGGACTTGAACATCGTGCGGATATGCTGACGCGCTTCATCGGAGGTGACCGCCAGATCGGCCAGCAATCGCCAGTCCCGGCCTTGCACGTCCGCCGCCGCAAAGCCGGTGATTCTCTCGAAGGCCGGATTGACATAGATAATCGGGTAATGGTCATTCGATACCTGGGTATCCACCACCACCACGCCGGCGGAAGACTGCTGCACCGCCGCACCCAGCATGGTGTGTTCCGACAACAGGCGCTGCAACTCGAGTTCACGCTGCTTGAGCGCGGTAATATCGGTATACAGACTGATGTAGCCGCCACCGCGTGCACGCCGTTCCTTGATCAGCACCCAGCGTCCGTCAAGCAGACGTTGTTCGATGCTGCCGGATGCACGCTTGTGCGCTTCAATGCGCTCGCGCAACCAGGCTTTGCGCCCTTCGGGCGGCGGCGCAAACTGCTCATGGTCGAGTCCGTGACGCAGAATGTCCTTGAAGCGATTGCCGGGCTGCAATACGTCCGCCATTTCCGGATACATGCGACGCAGCTGATCGTTGCAGACCACCATGCGATCGTCGTCATCGAACAGGATGAATCCGTCCTCTATATATTCGAGGGCGTCGGCCAGCTGATCCTCGGCGCGTTGACGGGCCTGGGTCTCGCCGGCCGTCGCCAGCGCGGTCTGCACCGCGCGCCGCAACCGCACCATCTGGCGCGGCGATTTAACCACGTAATCGCTGAGCCCGAGCCGCATGGCCTCTACCGCCACTTCCTCGGTGGCGGTGCCGGTGAACATGATCACGGGAATCTGGGGATACCGGGCCTTGATCAGCCGCAACACGTCGAGACCGGAAATCCAGCGCAGATGGAAATCGGTGATCGCAAGATCGAAACGGGCATCCGACAGCGCGGTATCCAGTTGCGCCTGGTCCACCACGTGGATGACTTCCAGATCGGCAATGTCCTTTTTAAGTTCACGGACGACCAGTGCACGGTCATCCGGATTGTCGTCGACCAGCAGCACGCAAACAGCGCGCTGCGGGCGCTTGTCCGCCCCTTCCGTGCCATTCGCCGTCTCGCGCTTCCTGTCGGTCAACATGTCCTCCTGATCCTCCAGCAGATTTTCCGGAGTCAGCTTAACTCCGGATGTTCGCTGAGCATCAGCCAATACACCTGCAGCTGCTTCAACAAGGTGCTGAATTCCTCGAACACAACCGGCTTGACCAGATAGGAATTCGCCCCTATCTCATAAGCACGGTTTATATCTGACGGTTCACGCGAGGATGTGAGCACCACCACCGGCAGGCGCTTCAGGCCCGGTTGTTCGCGCAGCCACTTGAGTACCTCGTGACCGGAAAGACGCGGCAGCTTGAGATCCAGCAGCATCATGAACGGCAACGGGTGACGCTCGCGATCGGCATAATCGCCTTGCCCGGAAAGATAGGCCACCGCTTCCTCGCCGTTCTCAACGCAGGCAATGGGATTGATCACATGCGATTTGCTGAATGCCCGTTTGATCAGCATCACGTCGTTCTGATCGTCCTCGGCAAGCAATATCGTGGTACGCGTGATCTCAGTCATTCTGATACTCCCGCAATCTGACCCGAAACGTGCTGCCTTCAGCACCGGAGTCAATTTGTATCTCGCCCTGCATGCGGGCGAGCCCCTTTTTGACTATCGACAAGCCGATTCCGGTCCCTGGGTAGCTTTCCGCTCCATGCAGGCGTTCAAACACGTTGAATATGCGCTCTTGATGCTCGGGAGCGATGCCGATGCCGTTATCCCTGACTCGCAGTTCGACCTGGCCGGCGACGGAAACCGCGGTAATCCTCACTTCCGGGGTTTTGCCGGCGGCCACGAACTTGATCGCATTGCTGACCAGATTGAGGATAACCTGGCGTAGTGTGGCGGGATGCGCCAATACCGTCAACGCCGGCATCTTGATCTCGACCTGCGCCCCCCGGGCCTCGATCTCGTGTCCAAGGTCGTTGACTGCGTCCCTGACAAGTTCGTCCAGCCGGACTTTCTGCAAGTCCATCTCTCCCCGTCCGATCCGGCTGAATGCCAGCAGATCCTGGATCAGGGTATCCATGTTGCGTGCGGCAGTGACAATACGCTGCAGATAATCCCGTCCGGTAGCGTCCAGTTTGGCGTCGTAGTCCTCGATCAGCGCCTCGGCAAATCCATGCATGGCACGCAGCGGCGCACGCAGGTCATGGGCGACGGAATAGGCAAACGCGTCGAGTTCGCGGTTGCTCAGATCGAGTTCCGCGGTACGCGCCGCCACGCGCTCCTCCAGTTCGTGCATGTGCGCTTTCAATACCTGTTGCAGGCGCACGTTCTCCAGTCCCACCGAAACAATGTGCCCAAGCTGCACCAGGAGCGCCTCGTCGTCGGCGTCGAACTCGTGCCCGACGCGTCCGGACGCGATCAGCACACCCGAAACTTCCGCGTCCGCACCTGCCAACGGCACCGCCAGCAAACCCTTGAACGGCAGCATTTCAGCGCCTCCGGCGCCGAACCCGTGAAATCCGGGATGCTTGAGCAGTTGCTCCTGGGTCAAACGTACCGGATGGAGTTTTTCCAGCACCAACTGATAGATTCCGGAACTCTCGATCCGGCCGATAAACCCCTGCCAAGCTTGATATTGCGGGGTCAGCGAAATACCTGTGTCAGTCTCGGCCTCCGCTTCCGGCGACCAGTTCCGAATCACTGCCAGGTTTGCGTTCACCAATTGCCGGGTTCGTTCTGCCGCCCGTTGCAGCACTTGCCTGCGGTTTTCGGCGGCGGTGATTTCCAGCGACGCCGCAGCCAGGGTCTGCAGATCGCGGGCGCGCTGCTCGCTGGCGCGTTGCGCCTGCTTGCGCGGCGAAATGTCATGCACCAGTGCCAGGGAGGCATTAACGCCTTCTATTTCAGCCGGACTGACATGCAGTTCCACATCCAGCACGGTGCCGTCCTTGCAGACATGCCGCCATTCACCGGCCTCCCGGAATGGAGCGCTTGCATTGGATTCGTACATCTGACGGGTAAGGCTGGCCCGGTCTTCCGGCGGACGTATGTCATACAAGCTCATATGCAGGAATTCTTCGCGTGAATATCCGTAGCGATCCACAGCGGCACGATTCACTTCCAGAAACCGTCCGGTCCGGCGTTCATACACCCACATCGGTGCCGGATTGAATTCGAAATAATGCCGGAATTTTGCTTCGCTGCGATGCAGCCCACGCTGGGCCCGGCGGGTCTCGGCGCTGGAACGCTCGTCGATGCGCCGCACCAGCCGCCACATTGCGATCACGCCGCCTAACGAAATACCGGCCAGAAGCAGGGCCAGCACCCAGATCACGAATCTTTGAACAGTGAACTGCGACACCACCTGAAGCCGCAGCTGATCCATCGGCAGCCGCAGAATCGTTTCAGTACGCGCCTGCGACCACTGGTCATCAAGCAGCACGAACAACGCCAGGGACAACACAAACATGCTGACCGCCAGCAACAGCTCCTGCCAGGAAAATGCCTGTTTGGGTACGCGCGTGAAATAGCGCTGCTTGAGCTGCTCCACTTTCGGAGAAAACAGGTAAAGCAGCGGTACCACCAGGATGGACTGCAGGAATGCATTAGGCCACCAACCCAGCCAGCTGGCCAGAATGGCCGCCCCGCTGCTCGCACTGTGCAGGCTTCCGATGAAAGATCCCACCGAACTCACGATCGCGGCAGCCAGTGACGCACCGATGAACATTGCCCACGAGCGCCGGCTGCGAAGGTCATATGGCTGGGAGAAGCCACAGTAGAAGAGGAAATAAACCGCCATTGCGAGCGGGTTATGCAGCGCCGTCACCACCGCAATGTCGGAGGTCAGTCCCTGATGCAGCGTGGCAAACAGGGTTGCCAGATAAGCCGGCACTGCCGCCCATTCCAGCCCCAGCCACATCACCAGCAGCACGCAGACGGACCAGGGCAGGTAAAAGCCGAATACCAGATCCAGCCCGCCGATAGTCACCGTCCAGCTATTCCAGGCAAAATCCGCCCCGGAAATCGCCCACCACACGCAGATCGCGGTCAAGCCGAACCAGCACACCGTCACAATGAACCCGGGATAGTCAGGCTGGCTGATCAGGCCGGCCAATGACAGTGGTCGCCAGTAGGCCGGCGGATCGGATCGGATGGGCGCCCTTTGGGTTGGCCTTGCACGCATCATGTACAGTGTCTTCAGAATATTGTTATCTGACCCCAAACCGGTGAACCGCTGCTTCTCGATTCGGGGATTGATTCAAGGTTATCAGGGACCCCTGTGGTTCGACAGTCCGCCAAAACCGGCTGATCCCGCTGGGGCAACTCCCTTTCAGTGTATAGCCAATACGCCATGCCGGGGGCATTCAAGAGGGTGCGCCGCCTGCGTCCGGCCACGTACCATAAGCCGTTTCCAGGTACCTTGATTGAAACCCCACACCGCATCCCGTATAGTACGCGGCTGGTTTTCGGGGTGTAGCTCAGCCTGGTAGAGCACTACGTTCGGGACGTAGGGGTCGTAGGTTCAAATCCTGTCACCCCGACCAAATTCTTCTTTGTAATCCCGATTCCTTGGCACAGAACCTTCCCTGGTTTGCTTCCGGTCCGCACTTCCTTGTGCGGGCGTTCAGCCGGAATCACACGCCACTGGCATGTGATTAAATGACACCGGCCTCACCCTGTCACCCCGACCAAATTCT
>DASUXE010000007.1:0-5484 GCA_036378075.1 Gammaproteobacteria bacterium | reverse complement strand
AGCCGACAAGCGCAGCGTCCGTCCGGGTGACAGGATGTAGTTCAGTGATGCGCTGGGTGACAGTGCAGTGCCGCCGAAATCGGCATGTTCGAGCATGGCACCGAGATTGAGATAGAAATCCGTGGCCATGCGCCATTCGCCGTGCCCGAACAGCCGGTATTCATGATTACTGATCGGATTGGAGATGCCGAAGTAGGACTGGGACAGTACCTGATCGAGCCGGGTACCGATTCCCCAGACTGTTCGCAAGCTGTCTGAAAGCGTGGCGACCTGCTGCAATTCCGCATCGTAACGGTTGCTGCGGATATCGTAATTGAGATTTCCGGTCAGTATACCAATCGGCGGAATCATCACCGGCAGTGTATTGAAGCGTTCACTGGTCTGATCAAGTTGATGATACAACTTGAAACTCAGGCCATTGCCGTCACCGTTGTCCTGGTGCCAATCGAGTTGCTGGAAATTCCAGCCGGTGTCGATGCGATGCGGCGGATAAAAGATATCCAAGGGTCCACCTTGCGCACGCCATCCGTAACTGTCGCCGAACTGGAAACTCCACTGGTTGGTCTTGTCGGTTTGATAGTCGAAACGACCGTTCAGCATGGATGTCTGTTTGTTATCGACATAGCCGTTGGTTGGCTGCCCGTCCACGGTTCCGTCAGTGATGTTGAAGCCGTGATCACCCGCGCTGGCCGCGGTGATGCGGTAGTTGAGATTTCCGACGTTGCTGCCCTGACGAGCGACCAGGCGGTTTATGTGATCGCTGCCGGCGACAACCCGGGCGTAACCGCCTTTTTCATCCTTGGCGCTGCGGGTGATGATATTGATGACGCCGAGAAACGAATTGGCGCCGTAGGCGGCCGCGTCGGGACCGCGAATCACTTCGATACGCTCGACATCTTCCAAGGCTACGGGCAGGCTGCTCCAGTCCACGCCGCCGAAACTGGGGGAATACACCGAGCGTCCGTCCACCAGTACCTGCATGCGGCGTGCATAGCGGTCGGCGAATCCGTCATAGGTCACGAACGCCTGGTTGCCGCTGTCGTGCCCGACCAGCATGCCGGGTACCAGGCGCAACACATCTTCGATGGTGACTGCGCCGGAGGCCCGGATCATTTGCCGGTTGATGACAGTTATCGGCAGCGGTGAGGTATCCACCCGTTGCGACAGGCGCGCGGGGGTCAGGACGACCGGCAGTTGTTCCAGATAATTCTGCTCGGTCAGCACTGAGGTATTGGTGTCTGCCCGGGTGGCGCCGGTGGCAGCAAACAGGCTCAGTGCCAGCAGCCAGCTGGCGCGTGTGACAGTCCGGTTCATGGGTACCTTAAGCCGTCTGAGGCTGGTTATTTGGAGCCAAGGCAAGGCTAATGTTGCGGGTTTTTCTCAAACCGGTCAAAGGCTTCCGGTCCGGTTTGTTAAACTCTGCACCCTCAATCCCATGCAACAGGGGCGCGCATGCACGTACTGGCCTTCGATATCGAGACCATTCCGGATCTGGAGGGAGGCCGGCGCCTGTACGGTCTGGAGGGCCTCTCCGACGAGGATGTCGGCAAGGCCATGTTTCAGCGCCGCCGGCAGGACACCGGCGGCAACGAATTTTTGCCCCTGCACCTGCACCGGGTGACGGCAATTTCGATTGCCATGCGCAGCCGGGAGGGCTTCCGGGTCTGGACCCTGGGCACCCCGGACGCCGACGAAGCCGAACTGATCGGGCGGTTTTTTGAAGGGATCGAGAAATTCAGCCCCGATCTGGTGTCCTGGAACGGCAGCGGCTTTGACTTGCCGGTGCTGCATTACCGGGCGTTGCGACACGGAATCTCCGCGCCGCGTTACTGGGAGACCGGCGATAACGATCAGTCGTTCCGCTGGAACAACTACCTTTCCCGCTTTCACTGGCGGCATACGGATCTCATGGATGTGCTGGCCGGCTATCAGGGACGCGGGGCCGCCCCGCTTGACGAAATCGCGCAGCTCTGCGGCTTGCCCGGCAAGCTGGGCATGCATGGCAGCAAGGTCTGGGAGGCCTGGCTGGCGGGTGAAATTGTCCGGATCCGGGACTACTGTGAAACCGATGCCCTGAACACCTATCTGGTGTTCCTGCGTTTCCAGCTGTTGCGGGGCCGCCTTGAGCGGGCCGAATTCAAACGCGAATGTGCGCTGGTGCGCGAGGTGCTGCAGCAGGCGGGACGCCCTCATCTTGATGAGTTCCTGGCCGCCTGGAGCCCGGATTTCGACAGCGGGATGCCGGATTGATGGGCCGTTCAAACGCGCGTTCCAGGCTGGCGGCTGCGCTTATGGCCGAGGCCACGGTCGAGACGCTGTCACATGACGGACGCGGCATCGTGCGCTCGGACGGCAAGGCGGTATTCGTCGCAGACGCGCTGCCGGGCGAAAAAATCAGTTATCGCTTGCTGCGTCGTCGGCGTGACTATGATGAAGGCCGGCTTGAAGACATCAAGCTGGCCTCACCGGCACGGGTGTCGCCACGCTGTGAGCACTTCGGCGTCTGTGGCGGTTGCACACTGCAACATCTGGAGCCGGCCGCACAGCTCGCGGCCAAGCAGCAGACCTTGCTCGACAACCTGCGCCGTATCGGCCATGTGCAGCCGGACACGATACTGCCTCCGCTGGCCGGTCCGGTCTGGGGATACCGTCGGCGGGCGCGATTGTCTGCGCGTCATGTTCCGGCAAAGGGCAGGGTGCTGGTGGGTTTTGTCGAGCGCGGCAAACCGTTCGTTACCGATACCCGTCGCTGCGAAATACTGGACCCGAAAGTCGGTGGGCTGATAGAACCGTTGTCAGTGCTGTTGAGCAGCCTGAGTATCCGGGACCGGATACCGCAGATCGAACTGGCAGTCGGCGATGTGCATACCGTGCTCGTCGTCCGGATACTCAGCGACCTGACGGCAGCAGACCGGGAAATGCTTCGCGCATTCGGGTCAACACACCAGATGCACGTCTATCTGCAAGCAGGCAAACCCGATGAACTCGAGCCGCTCGACGGTAATCCGGTGCGACTCGCTTACCGGTTGCCCGAGTGGAACCTGGAGCTGGATTTTCAGCCGGCCGACTTCATCCAGGTAAATGCCGAGATGAATCAGCGTCTGATAAAACAGGCAATCGAATTGCTTGAAATCTCTCCGCAACACCGGGTGCTGGACCTGTTCTGCGGGCTCGGCAATTTTACCTTGCCGCTGGCGCGTGTCGCTGGACATGCAGTCGGCGTTGAAGGTGATGCCGGTTTGATCCGGCGCGCACGCGTCAACGCGGAACGCAACGGGATCGGCAATGCAGAATTTCATCACGCCGATCTGTTTGCGGATATTGCCGGTGAGCCTTGGCTGCGGCGTCGGTACGATCGAATATTGCTTGATCCACCTCGCGCCGGTGCGCGTGAGGTCATTGAACATTTCGGCGCGTTAGGCGCGAAGCGCGTGGTCTATGTTTCCTGTCACCCTGCAACGCTGGCTCGCGACGCCGACACCCTGGTGAACCGGCAGGGTTACCGGTTGCTTTCCGCCGGCGTGCTGGACATGTTCCCGCACACCGCACACGTCGAATCGATCGCCGTATTTGAACGGGAATGAACTCGTGAGTCTTGGTCCATTGATGGTCGATATCGAGGGGTACACGCTCAGCGCGGAAGACCGGGAAATACTCGCGCACCCGCTGATTGGCGGTGTGATCCTGTTCACCCGCAACTATGCAGACCCGCAGCAGTTGCTGGCGTTGACGGACGAATTGCATGGTTTGCGCAATCCGCCACTGCTGGTCGCCGTGGACCACGAGGGTGGGCGGGTGCAACGGTTTCGCGCGCAATTTACCGAGTTGCCGCCGGCCAGATTATGCGGAACCCTTTACGATCAGGATTCCGCTCTCGGTTTGCGTTTTACCGAGCAAGTCGCCTGGTTGATGGCGGCCGAGTTGCGGGCAGCGGGCGTGGATATGAGCTTTGCGCCGGTGGTGGATATTGATAGCGGTGTGAGCAGCGTGATTGGTGATCGTGCCTTGCATCGTGACGCCGCAGTGGTGGGTGAGTTGGCGCGCGCCTGGCTGCTCGGCATGCGCCGGGCCGGGATGGCGGCGTGCGCAAAGCATTTCCCCGGCCACGGTGCTGTCGCCGGCGATTCACATACCATGCTGCCGGTAGATGTGCGGTCTCTGGAGGAGATACGCAGCTGCGATCTGAAGCCTTATGAGCGCCTGATGCGCGTGGATCTGCCGGCAGTGATGATGGCGCATGTGGTCTACAGCGAAGTGGATGACATACCGGCGAGTCTGTCGCCGTACTGGATTGGGCAGGAACTGCGTGAACGGCTCGGGTTCAACGGCGCGGTTTTTTGTGACGACCTCTCGATGCGTGGTGCAGCGGGCGTCGGTGATTACGTCGCGCGAGCACGGGCGGCACTGGCGGCCGGCTGTGACATGCTGCCAGTGTGCAACAATCGCGCGGGGGTCGTGGCAATTCTGGACGCTTTGAACGATCGCGACGACCCGGGGCGTCAGTGGCGGCTGGTTCGCTTGCATGGTCGCGGACATTTTTCCCGGGATGATCTCATCGCCGGCAGGGAATGGCGGGATGCACGCGCGGAACTGGCGCGTTACCATGGGTCAGATACATTCAGTCTTAGCTGAACTTCATTCGTTTGGCTTTGCAGGGGCATGATATCAAGGCAATGAAGACCTATTTGACATGGCTGGACAACGCTGCCGGACAGGATGCCTGGATGGTGAGCGTGTTTGTGACGATTTTCGTGGCGCTGCTGGCCGATTTTGTGGTGCGCATGATCTGGCGGCGCGTGACCCGCAAAGCCAGGCATACGCCGAATATCTGGGACGATGCCTTGCTTGATGCGGCGGGCAAGCCGATCAGCGCCGGAATCTGGCTGCTCGGCATCACCCTGGCTGCGAGCATCGTGCGGCTGCACACCCAGGCTGGCATTTTGGACATCGTGCCCAAGGTGCGCGAGCTGGGGATAGTGCTGGTCACCGGCTGGTTCCTGTTCCGGTTCATCAAGGAGGCCGAATCCCGGTTTCTGGACCGTTACCGGCGTGAGGGAACCGGTGCCGACCAGACCACCATTGAGGCAATCGGCAAGTTGCTGCGCATGTCGGTGGTCATCACCTTCGGGCTGGTGATGATGCAGAGTATCGGCGTCAATATTTCCGGTCTGCTGGCGTTTGGCGGCATCGGCGGTCTGGCGGTCGGATTTGCATCAAAGGACATGCTGGCAAATTTCTTTGGCGGCCTGACCATTTACCTTGACCGGCCGTTCGCGGTGGGTGACTGGATCCGGTCGCCGGATCGTGAAATCGAAGGTACCGTGGAACAGATCGGGTGGCGACGTACCGTTATTCGAAATTTCGAACTGCGTCCGATTTATGTTCCCAATGCGGCATTCACCAGCATCGTGGTGGAAAATCCCTCGCGAATGACAAATCGCCGTATCCGCGAGACCATCGGTCTGCGTTACGACGATATCAGCA
>DASUXE010000006.1:0-4110 GCA_036378075.1 Gammaproteobacteria bacterium | reverse complement strand
GCGATTTCGCAAAGTTTCCAGAACCGTTTCGAGAGCGGGGTGAAACCCAACGAGTTCAAGGTGTTCGCCAAACAGGACCGGCATCCGGACTGGATCAAGCAGTCGGAACCTGTCGTCAAGCGCGTGGCGGAAGTCTGGGATCGCGTCGGACTAAAATTTCCGTACCAGGAAGTGATGGAGATCTGGTAAAGCGCGCTTTATCAGGCACACTGATTCCAAAGGGGGGATCAGCAATGAAATTGAAACTGATCCTGATGGCAGTTCTGTTGTCAGGATTACTCACAGGTTGTCAGACTCGCGCACAACAGGATGTGTGCTTCCCATTCGGAATCACCGCCGGCTCACCAAGCGACGTTGACACCCTGTATTTCATGTACATCGCGGGATGCGAAACCGCCAAGACTATCAATTCGTCGCTCAAGGACCGTGACTGGAGTATGGGAGCGAATAATCCTCAAGGCAAGATAGCCAACACCGGCAAATATCAATCAGCAGACAATATCTTTACGGTGGCATTTCCGGGTCCGCTGGCAGGAATCGGCCACGGCGGTTATCGCATCAATGAGCAGTACCTGTCGCACGACGACTACGTGTTCTTCGCTCCGAGCGAATCAGGCAGTCCATTTTATGGAATCAAAGTCACCCCGAAACTCGACCGCGAATACGCGTCGCTGGGAATGGCTGAATACGCCGATCTGTCCATGCAGGATGCGCGGTTGCAGGCGCAGCGGTACAGCGGTGCCGCCCTGAAGCTGATCAACAATCAAGCATTAGAACTGGACGGCAAACCGGCGCTGTTCAGGGTTTATCTGCAATCCTTGCCGGCAAACCGGTCAGCTGTTTCATCAAGACTCTACTACCTGGTGTATTTCATCAAACAGGATGATCGCGCGGCGATCCTGTCTGTGATGTGGCCAAAACCCTGTCCGCAATGCGAGACGGGCAACGAGCAAAGCATTCGCGGCATGGATCCCGGTCTGCGGCGATTTGTCAGCTCTTTCACAATGGGATCGAATGGATAGCACCACTCACACGTTGTCAGAAACGGAATGCGAGGAGATACATCAGGAAGATGTTCACCACCAGCAGCACGATCCCGGTTGGAATCTGTGCCTTGATAACGCCGTTACGATCCGGCAGTTCCAGTAGCGCCGCCGGCACAATGTTGAAATTCGCCGCCATCGGCGTCATCAGCGTGCCGCAGTAACCGGACAACATCCCGATCGCGCCGACGATGGCCGGATTGCCACCGTGCAGATGCACCAGCAGCGGCAAACCGATCCCCGCCGTCATCACCGGAAATGCCGCGAATGCATTGCCCATGATGATGGTGAACAACGCCATGCCGATTGCATACGCAGCAACCACGCCGAACGTCATGTTGACCGGAATCACGTGATTGACGATTCCCGCCACCACGCCGCCGACGCCGGCCGCAGCAAACAGCGCGCCCAACGCGGCCAGCAGCTGCGGCAAAACCGCGACGGTACCGACCGCCGTCATCAGACGCCGGCCCTCATGCAGAGAATCAACCGGGCGCTGTCGCAGCAGGTAGAGTGCCGCGGCCAGAGCGACGATCACCGACAGGCCCAGTGACACCAATGTGACATCCTTGTGCGCAACCAGCGCCACACCGTGAGATTTTATCCGGTCCAGCGTCAAGGTGCCGGCGAACGTGACGAGTGGGATCAATAATGCCGGCACGAACAGGCGATTGCCCAGACGCTGCGCGCTGCTGCGGCGCTGTTGCTCGTTGACGGAACCGACGTTGCTGCGCTTCAAATCCTTCCAGCCGGTGACCAGCACCATTGCGATGACCAGACAACCGGTGACAAACGACGGCAGCACCGCACCGAACAGAAACGTCACGCCGTAGATGCCCCAGAACAGTGCCTTGCGAAATCGCTGCGTGTTGTTGCGGTCCAGCCATTCCAGCACCGCAATCGCAGAGAAGAACAGCCCCGCCAGAACATAAACGAATTCGAGCCGGATCATGACCGCTCTCCGGATAACTGCTTTTTCAGACGCCGATCCAGCAGCATCAGGCGAATCGCGTGAATCACGAAGACCGCAAGTGCCGTCGGTATCGCCCACACCGCAATTGCCAGCGGTTGCAGGGAGATGCCGTTCTGTTCCAGGAAACCCTTGATCAGCAACACCGAGCCCATGGCGAGAAAAATGTCTTCGCCGAAGAACACGCCGATGTTGTCCACGCCCGCGGCATGCGCATCGATCAGATGCCGTGTCGCTTCAGGTAGTTCGCCGTAGCGCGCTTCGGCCGCCGCTTCCGCCATCGGCGCGATCAGCGGACGCACCATTTGCGCCTGACCGCCGAGTGACGTGAGTCCGATGCTGGCGGTGAGTTGCCGCAACGCCAGATACAGCAACAGCACGCGTCCGGTGGTGGCACCACGGACGCGGCTGATGAGCTGTTGCGCACGCTCCTTGAGTCCGCCGCGTTCCAGCAGACCGATCACCGGCAGGGTCAGCCAGACCAGACCCATGTAGCGGTTCTCGGTAAAGGCGCGGCCGAACTCGCTGACGATGCTGACCGGATCGAGTCCGCCGGCCACGCCGGTGGCGACGCCGGCGACGGTCACCACCAGCAACGGATTGACGCGCAAGGCGAATCCGATGACGACAATCAGCACTCCGATCAATGTCAGCATTAAATTGTTCCCGCCGCTGGATTAAGGGATTTCGGATCGAGTGACGCCAGAATGCCGCTGCGCGCATCCGGGTGATGCAGGGTGAGTTCGAGATCGTGCAGCAGTTTGTCATTGCGAACCCGTTTCGATTCGCGCAGGAATTCCAGCATGCCGGTATCTATCCGGCTGGCCGCTTCCTGCATGGACACCAGCGGCGGCTTCGGCAGAGAAGTGAGTTCAGCCAGCAGCATCAGGTAATCGGTGAAGGTGGATGGATTGCCGTCGCTGACGTTATAGACAGTGTTGTCCGAGGCGTCGTTCATCACCTTGATGCAGATATGCGCCAGATCGTCGATGTGTATGCGGTTGGTGTAGCCACAGGCCTGCGGTTCCAATGCCGGCATGCCGGACCGCAAACGTTCCAGCGGCAGGCGCCCCGGTCCGTAAATTGCCGGCACCCTCAGAATGATCCAGGGTACGTGATGCGCGTCGCACCATTCACGCAACGCCGTTTCCGCGGCGACGCGACGTTGTGCGCGCGGCGTGGCCGGTGCCAGCGGGGCGGTTTCGTCAATCCAGCGCCCTTCGCAATCGCCATACACGCCGGTGGTGCTTATATAGAGTATGCGCGCCGGCGATCCGGTTTGTTCCAGCACGGTCAGCATGTTTCGCAGTCGCGGATCACTGTCACCACGATCGGGTGGCGGCACCATATAAAAGATATGCGCGTCTTGTGATGGCAAACTGACGCTGGTTATCGGTGAATCAAGATCGATGAGAAAGGATTCAATCCCTGCGTTGAGCAATGTTCGACGGCTGGCTTCACTGCGCACCACGCCCGCGACCGACCGCTGCTGCGCAAGGTAATGCTGCGCCACCCGTTGCCCGGTATCGCCGCAACCGAAAATCAGAATCTGATCTGACATGTGCTGTCCGTGTGAGGATGCATTGGACTGCATTATGTGGGTGGATGTGCTGATGCGGCAAATGGTAAATGTCGAGCTTGCCCAAAACCGGGCAGCGTGGGAACATCGTGTGGTTCGGAAGAGATATGGCGACAAAATCAATTACACTGGGGAACCAACATGGACGAGATCGAAACCGCACCTGCCCGTTTCTTTGCACTTGAGCCGCGCATTGGCCGCTTGCGCTATCTAGCCTACAGCATCGGCATTTTTTTATTGGTTCTGATACCGCTGGCCATCGGTGTGGCCCTCTCAGCAGTTCATCTGAACGGGGTAAGCGCTGCATTGCTCGGATTGGTTTATCTGTTCATGGTAGTAATGAACATTATTTTCACTATTCGGCGCCTGCATGACATGAACGCCAGTGGCTGGTGGACTTTGCTGTCTATCGTGCCAGTTGTAAATTTTGTATTCGCACTGGTGTTGTTGTTTACACCAGGCACTGTCGGCGCCAACCGATTCGGCGCACCGCCGACGGTCAATTCAGCTTGGGTAGT
>DASUXE010000005.1:0-6206 GCA_036378075.1 Gammaproteobacteria bacterium | reverse complement strand
GTCTGGTCGTACCGCAACGAAGGTGCATTCCATGAAGCGGTGACCAACCGCATCCTCGATGACCTGGTCAAGGCGACGCGCCCACGCTTCATGCGCGTCACGGCGAAATTCAATGTGCGCGGCGGCATCTACACCTCGGTGGTCGCGGAACATCGCCAGAGCGGCTGGCAGAGTCCGGCGCCGGTGCAACTGCCCTGAGGTAACGCTATCGTGCTGTCCGAATTCGTGGCCGGCGCGCGCTGCATGTTTCGGGGCTTCAGCTTCCTGCCTCTGCCCGGTATCCGGCGTTACGTACTGATCCCGTTGATCATCAATACCGTGCTGTTTGCCGGCGCACTGGTCTGGTCGGCGCGGCGTTTCGCGTACTGGCTCGACAGTCTGTCCGCGCACCTTCCCCACTGGCTGGCCTGGCTCACGCTGCTGTTGTGGCCGGTGTTCGCCGCCAGCGTGGCGCTGATCCTGTTCTACAGTTTCACGCTGGTCGCCAATCTGCTGGGCGCGCCGTTCAACAGCTTCCTGTCCGCGCGTGTCGAAGCCCGCTTGACCGGCCAGCCCCCCGACAGCGGTCGCAGTCTCTGGCAGGAAATCGTCACCACTCTGCGCGACGAAGTGCGCCGGCTGATCTATATCCTGTGGCGAACCCTGCTGATCGGCATCCTGGCGCTGCTGCTGTTGTTCGTGCCGGTGGCCAACGTCGCGGTCCCGTTGCTGTGGTTTCTGTTCACGGCCTGGATGCTGGCAGCCCAGTATTCCGATTACCCGCTGGCCAACCGGGGCGTGGAATTCTCGGTGCAACGCGACATGCTGAACCGGCAGCGCGCCCGGCTGCTGGGATTCGGCAGCGCCGCCACCCTCTGCACCCTGATCCCGGTGGTCAATTTCGTGGTCATGCCGGCTGCCGTCGCCGGTGCGACCCTGTTATGGTTGCCGACTGCCCCGGGTCAAACAAGCCTCGAAAACTCGTAGACAGACTGCTTTTCCTCGTCGCCCCTGAGTATTGGCGTGCATGGGCCAACAGAAGATTCCGAGCCCATTTCCACCCCCTGGAGCCCATGAACGATCCCTGTTCAGGGGTGGCAGAAGTCAATGCTTGCACCGGGCAGGTTAATCCGGTATAAAACCGCCCGCTCGAATTCTTTGGTATTAAGGAGTCTTCCAACATGCCGGTGAAAAAAAAGGCCGCTGCCGCGGCCCCCAAGGCCGTAAAAAAGACCACGGCCAAGGCCCCAGCCAAAAAACCGGCTGCCGCCAAATCATCGGCTAAAAGCGCAGGCGCCAAGAGCAAAGCCCCGGCCGGTGCCGCGTTCCGCGGTTTCACGCCCTACCCACTCAAGAAGGGCGAGGCCTACATGAACGAGGCCCAGCGCGCCCACTTCCACGACATCCTGCTGGGCTGGAAGCGCGAACTGATGGAAGAAGTGGACCGTACCGTGCACCACATGCAGGACGAGGCAGCCAACTTCCCGGACCCCAATGACCGCGCCACCCAGGAATCGGAATTCAGCCTCGAGCTGCGTACCCGCGACCGCGAACGCAAGCTGATCAAGAAAATTGACGAAGCGCTGGCCAGCCTCGATGCCAACGAGTATGGCTACTGTGAATCCTGTGGCGTGGAAATCGGCATCCGCCGGCTGGAAGCCCGTCCGACCGCGACCCAGTGCATTGACTGCAAGACGCTGGATGAGATTCGCGAAAAGCAGATGACGGGCTGATACCAACGTCACCCCGTGGTGACTGCTCCGACAGCTTCTCGTTCAACCGCCTTCTATCGCGGCCGTTTCGCGCCCTCGCCAACCGGCCCACTACATTTCGGCTCCCTCGCCGCCGCACTCGGCAGTTATCTCGATGCCCGCGCCCACCGCGGCGAATGGCTGTTGCGCATGGAAGATCTCGACCCGCCGCGCGAACAGCTCGGTGCGGCGGACGCGATCCTGCATACTCTCGAACGATTCGGCCTGCACTGGGACGGCTCCGTGCTCTATCAGCACACCCGGCATGCGACCTACCAGACCGCGATTGATCAACTGCTTGCAACCGGTGCGGCCTTTCCCTGCGCCTGCACCCGCAGCGAAATTGCAGACAGCGGCATCATGGGAATCGAGGGTCCGGTCTATCCAGGTACCTGCCGGAACGGTCTGGCCGGACGGCCGGCACGCGCCATCCGCGTGCGGGTCAATTCAGACCCGGTCAATTTCGAAGACCGGCTGCAGGGGCCATGCAGCCAGAATCTGGAACAGGAAATCGGCGACTTCGTGATTCGCCGCGCCGACGGCTATTTTGCCTACCAACTTGCCGTGGCCGTGGATGATGCGTTTCAGGGCATCACCCACGCCGTCCGCGGTTGTGACCTGCTGCTATCCACCCCGCGCCAGATCCACCTCCAGCGGCGGCTGGGACTGCCGACACCAATATATATGCATCTGCCGGTGGCGCTGAATGCGCAGGGCGAGAAGTTGAGCAAACAGACCGGTGCCGAGCCGGTAAACGACGCCGTGCCCGGGCCGCTCCTGTTCGAGGCGCTGACATTTCTCCGCCAGTCGCCGCCGCAGGAACTGCATGGCGCGGCTCCGGATGAATTGCTGAACTGGGCTGTGCAGCATTGGCAACCCGCGCAAATGGCCGGCATCAGAACCCAAACCATCGGTTAGAACTAACTTTTTAATAGGACTATAACTTATTGTAATATCAGCATTTTAATTCGTGTTTTTGCTGACAGATTTTGCGCATCGCGGCAGAGGCTTCGGGCCGCGCAACGCATGTATTAAGGTACGCAAACTCGATGCATTCTTGTCGCACATTCCGCCGCTAACCTGACTCTGGAGTCACGCATGTCCGACGCCAAGCGCTATCCCGTCTCCCCGCAAACCGCCGGGCACGCCCTGATCAATCGGGCCCAATACGAGGCGCTGTATCGTCGCTCGGTCGAGGATCCCGAAGGGTTCTGGGCGGAACAGGCCGACAAATTCGTCACCTGGGATCGCAAATGGGATCGCGTGCTGGACTGGGATTTCACCCGCGGGCACATCCGCTGGTTCGAAGGGGCCAGGCTCAACATCAGCTATAACTGCCTGGACCGGCATCTCGCCAAACGTGGCGATCAGGTCGCCATCCTCTGGGAAGGCGATGACCCGGGCGAGGACCGCAAGCTCACCTACCGCGAGCTGCATAGCGAGGTCTGCAAGTTCGCCAATGTGCTCAAGGTCCGCGGTGTCAGGAAAGGCGACCGGGTCTGCATCTACATGCCCATGGTCCCGGAAACCGCCGTGGCCATGCTGGCCTGCACCCGCATCGGCGCGGTTCATTCGGTGGTGTTCGGGGGCTTCTCGCCGGAGTCGATCAAGGACCGGGTTCTGGATTCCGACTGCCGGGTGGTGATCACGGCCGATCAGGGGCTGCGCGGCCAGAAGCCGATCCCGCTCAAAGCCAACGTGGACGAGGCATTGAAGCAATGCCCCAACGTGCACAGCGTCATCGTACTCAAACGCACCGGCGGCGAAATCGCCTGGCATGCAAAGCGCGACGTCTGGTACCACGAGGCCATGGCAAGCGCTTCAGCAGACTGCCCGCCGGAACAGATGGATGCGGAAGATCCGCTGTTCATCCTTTACACCTCGGGTTCGACCGGCAAACCCAAAGGCGCGTTGCATACCAGCGGTGGCTACCTGCTGTACGCCGCCATCACGCACAAATACGTATTCGATTACCACGACGGCGACATCTACTGGTGCACTGCCGACGTGGGCTGGATCACCGGCCATTCCTATATCGTCTATGGTCCGTTGTGCAACGGCGCGACCACCCTGATGTTCGAGGGCATCCCCACCTACCCGAACGCCTCGCGCTTCTGGGAAGTGATCGACAAGCATAAGGTCAATATTTTCTATACCGCCCCGACCGCGATTCGCGCACTGATGTCGCAGGGCGACGAACCGGTACAGCGCACATCGCGCAAATCGCTGCGCATCCTCGGCACCGTCGGTGAACCCATCAATCCGGAAGCCTGGGAATGGTATTACCGGACCGTCGGCGAAAACCGCTGCCCGATCGTCGATACCTGGTGGCAGACCGAAACCGGCGGTATTCTCATCACGCCACTGCCGGGTGCGACGGATCTGAAACCCGGTTCCGCAACCCTGCCGTTCTTCGGTATCCGGCCCGCGATTGTGGATGCCAACGGAGACGAGCTGGAAGGCGCAACCTCGGGCAATCTCGTCATCACCTTCCCCTGGCCGGGACAGATGCGCACCGTGTATGGCGATCATCAGCGTTTCATCGACACCTACTACAGCACCTACAAAGGCAAGTACTTCACCGGCGATGGCGCGCGCCGCGATGAAGACGGCTATTACTGGATCACCGGGCGCGTCGACGACGTGCTCAATGTCTCCGGGCACCGCATCGGTACCGCCGAAATCGAAAGCGCGCTGGTCCTGCATGAGTATGTCGCTGAAGCCGCCGTGGTCGGCTATCCGCATAACATCAAGGGTCAGGGCATCTATGCCTATGTGACCTTGATGACCGGCATCGAGCCGGACGACACCCTGCATCAGGAACTGATCGCGCTGGTACGCAAGGAAATCGGCGCCATCGCATCGCCCGATATCATCCAATGGACCCGCAATCTGCCCAAAACCCGTTCCGGCAAGATCATGCGCCGCATCCTGCGCAAGATTGCGGCAGACGAACTGGACAGTCTGGGTGACATCACTACCCTCGCCGATCCAGGCACGGTGGAGAAGCTGGTTTCTGAAAAACGGAAAACAAAGTAACACGGAATTTGCCGCTCACGTGGACGCACAATAAAGTACAGCAATGATCATCGAAAGCGACTTCAAACCCAACCGGTTTCTGAAAAACCGTCACCTGCAGACCATCGTACCGAACGTCCTCTTTCGTCGGGCGCGCCCGGCGCTCCGCCGTGAACGACTGGAACTGCCGGATGGCGACTTCGTCGACGTGGACTGGACCACCCGCAACGAAGGCCCCATTATCATCGTACTGCATGGCCTGGAAGGCTCGATCCGCTCGCGCTATGCCGCCGCCATCATGCAGCGCATTGACGAATTGGGTTTTCGCGGCGCTTTGATCCACTTCCGCGGCTGCAGCGGCGAACCCAATCGTCTGCCGATCGGCTATCACTCAGGCTTCACTCAGGACCTGGAATATTTCAGCGGATTGTTGAAAGAACGCGAACCCGGCACACCGCTGGCAGCCGTGGGCTATTCCCTGGGTGGCAACGCTTTATTGAAGTGGCTTGGCGAAAGCCCCAATGCACATCGCCTGACTACCGGCGTGGCCGTGTCCGTGCCATTTGATCTGGCCGATGCCTCCCGCATCATCGAAACAGGTTGGTCGCAACTCTACAAATGGGAACTGCTGGGCCGCATGAAACGGTCCATGTTGGAGAAGTTCTCCAGAATCCAGGCGCCCTACCCGCTACCTGACGTCCGCCGCATCCGCACCTTCCGGGAATTCGACGATCAGCTCACCGCACCGCTGCACGGCTACCAGGATGCCGCCGATTACTACCGCTCCTGCAGCAGCCGGCATTTCCTGAAACACATCCAGGTACCGACGCTGGTACTACACTCCGCGGATGATCCGTTCATGAGCCCTGTATCGGTGCCCCGCGCTGAAGAGCTTTCGGAGACCGTGAGATTGGAATTGAGTCAGCGGGGTGGACACGTTGGCTTCATCAACGGCTCACTGCTCCGCCCGAACATGTGGCTGGTGGAAAGGATTAGTCGGCATTTGAGCCAGAATCTAGGCTAAATCAAGCAGTTGAAACGATGTGAATTTGGATTTTAATCGTCCAGAAACGCCCGCCGCACGCAGCGGCAGACGCAATGGTAATACGGTGTGAGTTCGGTGCTGACGAGATCCCTTCGCGCTTGCGTCATCCTGACGTTCCTTCTCCTTTATCAATTATCGCTTGAATCAGGCCCTAACGAAGGTGGCAACTGTCTGTCAAGAGTAATGGGTGTCCTATCTCTTCCAGTACCCGTCGTTATTTCAGGACATCGGGATCATTCAACAGCGGATCAACCATCTCGGGAATGGGTTGACCGGTTTGGCCGGCACATTCGCTGGTTTGTGGGTAACCCTTCTGCCAAGTCAGGCTCTTGGCAGCCAGCCAGCCTTTGATGGCGGCTTGGTCCGTAGATTGCTTCGTGTAAACACCATTCTCGAGCGAATAGAACAAATAG
>DASUXE010000004.1:0-4394 GCA_036378075.1 Gammaproteobacteria bacterium | reverse complement strand
CCACCCGTGCCGGTGGCGGTCATGGCGCGGTGCGTGAAGTCTGCGATCTGATTCTCGCAGCGAGGAATCCGGGCGCGTGAATTTTCGCCTGATCCTGTTCATTGTGGTGCTGGGGCTGCTTGCGGTCGGCACCTGGTGGCTGGCCGGCCGCATTACACCGCCGGAAATCAGCGCCCCGCCGCCACCGACACATGAGCCGGATTATTACTTCACCGACGCCACCGTCACCACCCTGGACAAGCAGGGCCACCGTGGCGCGGTCATGACTGCGCCGCGCATCGTGCATCACCCGGACGACGACAGTGCGGAAGTCTTTTCGCCGCGCATCGTGTATTACTCCGCCGGCGATCCGCCGTGGCATGCGCAGGCCGACCACGGCCTGATGCCCAGCGGCGGACAACTCGTGAAACTCGACGGCCATGTCGAAATGCGCCGGCCCGACGCCGCCGGCGGCGCGCCGCTGGTCATTGATACAGATAAACTGGACGTGAATCTGGACACCAATATCGGCTCCACTGCGGATCCGGTGGAGATCGTGCAGGGCACGAGCCACATGACCGGGGTCGGCATGCTGGCGTACTTCAAGGACAACCGGCTGGTGCTGCAGAGCAAGGTAAGAGGTCATTATGTCCGGCAACATTAGCGGCCCCCAGAAACAATTTAAAATGCTATTGCTCTGCTGCGCGCTACTGACAGCGGCGTCGGCATTTGCGCTGAGTAGCGACAAGAATCAACCGATGGACATCTATTCGGATCATTCAGAATCGCAGAACGATACCAGGACCGATCGTGGCGTCGCCGTTTATACCGGGCACGTCATCATTACCCAGGGCAGCATCAGGATCACTGCTGATCGCGCCGTGGTCCACACCCACAACGGGCAACTGGAGACCGCTGACATCACCGGCCAGCCCGCCACTTTCCAGCAGCAGCCGGATACCGGCGAGCTGATGCACGGCACCGCCGACCAGATCCATTACAACGCCGATACCAACATGGTGGACATGA
Organism: Gammaproteobacteria bacterium; assembly: GCA_036378075.1. Taxonomy (GTDB): domain Bacteria; phylum Pseudomonadota; class Gammaproteobacteria; order Natronospirales; family REEB76; genus DASSKW01. Next base: position 3,386 of record DASUXE010000004.1, on the reverse strand, counting down.
TCGGGCACGCGCACATGCAGCAGGGCGACATTCGCCAGATGACCGCAGATGTCATTCATTACAACACCGCCAGCGAACACGCGATTGCCAGCGGCGGCAAGGACGGCGGCCGGGTGCATATAACCATTCCGCCCAAACAGGACAACAAGCAATCCGATCAGGGGCCGCCGCCGTGAGCGTCCTGCGCGCGGAAGCGCTGCGTAAACGCTATCGCAAACGCGACGTCGTAAGCGGCGTCTCCATGGAGTTGCAGCGCGGCGAAGTGGTCGGCTTGCTGGGACCGAACGGTGCCGGCAAAACCACCTCGTTCTACATGATCGTGGGTCTGGTGCCGGTGGACAGCGGCCGGATTCTGCTGGATGACCAGGATCTGACCCGGCTGCCGGTACATGCCCGAGCCCGGCTCGGCCTGGGTTATCTGCCGCAGGAAGCCTCGGTGTTCCGCAAGTTGACGGTCGCTGAAAACATTCTGGCGATCCTGGAAACCCGCCCGGGCCTGTCAGCGGCAGACCGGCAGGCGCGGCTGGCGGAACTGCTGGAGGAACTGCATATCAGCCACATCCGCGACAGTCTCGGCCTGTCGTTGTCGGGTGGCGAGCGGCGGCGTGTTGAAATTGCCCGCGCCCTGGCCGCCGACCCCGCCTTCATGCTGCTGGATGAACCGTTCGCCGGCGTTGACCCGATTTCGGTCATCGATATCCAGCGCATCATCGAACATCTCAGGAACCGCAATATCGGCGTGCTGGTAACCGATCATAACGTCCGGGAAACGCTGAGAATTTGCTCCCGCGCCTACATCATCAGCGAGGGCACCGTAATCGCCGCCGGCGCACCCGAGGAAATCCTGGCCAATAAACAGGTTCGGGAAGTCTACCTGGGCGAGAATTTTAGGCTATAACTACTACATGGCTCTCCATCACTGCTCCGCCCCGTCGAAGGCGGCGGAGGGACAGTCTCCCCGCCTCCGGGCCGGTTCCCAAGGGAACGCCAACTAACTAATTTGATTGGGGAATTTTCGATTTGAAGCCCGCCCTTCTGCTCCGTCAGGCCCAGCGCCTCACCATGACGCCGCAACTGCGTCAGGCGCTCAACCTGTTGCAGATGTCGGCCATCGAATTGAACCACACCCTGCATGAGGCGCTGGAGCAGAACCTGCTGCTGGAACGGGCCGACGAGGAGGATGAAAACCCCTCCGCCGCCAGCCTCCGCGCCGATGACGGCAGCGCCGCCACTCCCGCCGAAACCCCACCGGAACCGGCCGAGGACCAGACTCTCGCCGAATGGGACAGCACTGAGATCGAACTTGGCTGGCACGGCAGCGACGAGGAAATACCGGAGCCCCCCGCACCCGGCGGACCCAGCCTGCACGCCCATCTGCTGTGGCAACTGGAACTGTCGCGCCCCAGCGCCCGTGATACCGCCATTGGCGCGGTCCTGATCGACAGCCTGAATGACGACGGCTATCTGGACGACGATCTGGAAAGCCTGCGGCAGGCGCTTGCCGACAGCGACGATGTTCCCGAACCGGAAGAAATTGAAGCGGTACTGCATCGTATCCAGAGTTTCGATCCGCCCGGGGTGGGCGCCCGCGACCTGCGGGAATGCCTGCAGATCCAACTGCGGCAAATGGACCCTGCCAACCCCGCGCTCGAGCTGGCGCGCGCCCTGGTAGATCAGCATCTGGACACGCTCGCCAGCCATGACCACGATCGTCTCTGCCGCCTGCTGAACGTCAGCACCACGAAACTGCATGCGGCGCTTGAGCTGGTGCAATCCCTGAATCCGCGCCCCGGCACCGCGCTCGGTACCGGCACGGTCGACTACGTGCACCCGGACGTGCTGGTGACCCGTCGTGACGGACACTGGCGGGTGGAACTCAACCCGCACACCGTGCCACGGGTCCGCATCAATGCCGCCTACGCGTCCGCACTGGGCCGCGGACAACGCCACATCAATCCCGATCTCAGCCGCCAGTTGCAGGAAGCGCGCTGGCTGGTACGCAGCCTGCGGATGCGCAACGAATCCCTGTTGCGGGTGGCGGAATGCATGGTGCGGCATCAGAGCGCGTTTCTCGACGATGGCGAGGAAGCCATGCGTCCGTTGCTGCTGAAAGACGTGGCGCTGGAACTTGCCCTGCACGAATCCACCATCTCACGCGTGGTGGCCAACAAATACATCGCTACGCCGCGCGGCACATTTGCGTTCCGGCACTTTTTTTCCAATGAGTTGTCAACAAACGATGGTGGCGCGCTTTCGTCCACCGCCATTCGAGCCATGATCAGAAAACTCGTCGCCCAGGAAGATCCACACAAACCGTTGAGCGACGACCGCATTACCAGGGAGCTCGTCAACCGGGGAGTCCGCGTGGCCCGACGCACGGTCGCAAAATACCGTGAGGCCATGACCATTCCACCGGCTTACGAGCGCAAACGCCTCGAGACGAGGTGAATACGACGACAGCGAGGAGTGAACCATGCAAATCGATATCACTGGTCATCATGTGGACCTGACGCCGGCGCTCCGCACCTACGTGCAGAACAAATTCGAACGACTGGAGCGACATTTCGACCATGTCACCGGCCTCCACGTTGTATTGACCGTGGAAAAACTGCAACACAAGGCGGAAGCCACCATTCAGGTCAACGGCGGCACCTTGTTCGCGGATGCCACCGAACCGGATATGTATGCGGCGATTGATTGTCTGACCGACAAGCTCGATCGCCAGATCAAGAAACACAAGGAGAAACTTACCAATCATCATGATCGCGCCAGCGTGCGCACCACTCTGGCCACCTCCTGACACAATTGGTGCCGATGAGAATACGGCGCGCCTCGGGCGCGCCGTTTCGTTTGGGGTCGGCGGAAATCCGGACTAGCGGAGAAACTCGCGATCCGATGCTGTATCGCGGCGAACACCCTTCGCAGGGCGCTGAAGCGGCGTGCGAAAATATGCTAGCTTATGCGCATCCATCAATAACGACCTGAAACGCATGCGCCTCATCATCCTCAGCGGCTTGTCCGGTTCGGGTAAATCGGTGGCCCTCCACATGCTGGAGGACCTGGGTTATTTCTGCGTGGATAACCTGCCGGCCAGCATGTTGCAAAATTTCGTGCGTGACACCGTGCTGACTCACAATCCGGCCTATCAGCGCATGGCCGTGGGCATCGATGCGCGCAATCGCATCGAGGATATCCGCGAGGTACCAGGCACGGTAAGACACCTGCGCACCGAAGGCGTCGAGTGCGAGATCGTGTACCTGCACGCCGATGAAAGCACGCTGCTCAAGCGCTATAACGAAACTCACCGCCCCCATCCGCTGGCGATCGACGGCCGGTCGTTGCGCGAGGCTATCCGGGCGGAACGCGAAATCCTCGGCAGTATCGCC
>DASUXE010000003.1:0-4373 GCA_036378075.1 Gammaproteobacteria bacterium | reverse complement strand
TCTGCAATTACAGCGACACCGCTCAACATTCAACCACTTAGCAAAAGAAACCCCAAATCATCTATTAGTTTGTCCCCACGTGACAAACCACTGCTTATTGGAATTTTAAAACCCTTTTGAGAGTTGAGAGTAAATTTCTTTGTATGACTCTTCCCTGCATTGCCAAACCTTACATCCCTTATTATCGTTGTAGCCAAATCGTACCGTGGCAGCAACCCTGATACAACCCTTGTTATCGAAGCCCTATAACACCATGTCCTATTAGCCCCGAGTTCTTTGAAGTAAATTGTTAGCGCACGAACAGTCGCCAATCCCTTGGCCAAGCCACACCTTATAATCCATCAGGCGGTATAAACCGAGGGTAATTTATATAAAAGAGGGCCTTGCGGCCCCCTCTTGAACTTGATCCTCGAAATTTAAAGTCCCGGGAATACGCTACGTCACAACTCCACATTATGGTCGTGCATCCGCATCTCGACCCACATGGCGTTGATGATGCCGGCAAAGCAGGCCAGCAGCACTCCAAGAATCCAGGCGAAATACCACATGATGATTACCTCAATACAGTGAATGCTTGTTTTCTTCAATATACGCGGCCGTCACCTTGCCGCGCATGATGCTGAATACCCAGCTGGTATAGGCCAGGATGATCGGCAGGAAGATGATCACCGCGACCAGCATGATGAACAGGGTCATCTGACTCGATGACGCATCCCAGATGGTGAGGCTGGCGGACGGATCGGTATCCGACGGCAGCATGAACGGATACAGGGTCAGTCCGGCGGTGAAAATGATGCCGAGTATGCCCACCGCACTCGCCAGCAAACACCATGCGCCGCGATGCCGCCAGGCCAGCAACAGCGCCAGCAGCGGACCGGCAAAACCGAGTACCGGCGCCAGTATCGCCCAGTGATGCTGCGAAAAAGTCAGCAGCCACGCGCCGTGTTGCTGCACAACTTCTTTCAGCAGCGGATTCGACGGTGCCGAGGGATCCACCACGCTGGTGATCACGAATCCGTCCACGCTGCTGATCAGCCACAGACCGCCGAGCGCAAACAGCGCTACCAGCGCCGCGGCCGAGACCATCAACACACGACGCGCGCGCACTGCTACCATGCCGTCGGTTTTCAGCAGCAGCCAGCCGGCACCGTGCATCAGCAGCATTGCGACTGAACCGATTCCGCACAACAGTGCGAACGGCCGCAGCAACCCGATCAAACCGCCTTCATAGACAAGCCGCATCTCGTCGGTGAAATGGAACGGTACGCCGAGGAACAGGTTGCCGACTGCGACTCCGAACAGCAGCGCCGCGACAGCACCGGCCACCGACAGCGCCACGTCCCAGATCTGCCGCCAGCGCGGATCGTTGACCTTGCTGCGGAAATCGAAACCGACCGGCCGCACGATGAAAGTCAGCAGTACCAGAAACATCGCCGCGTAAAAACCCGAGAACGCCGTGGCATACAGCAGCGGGAACGCGGCAAATACCGCACCGCCGCCGAGAATGAACCACACCTGATTACCTTCCCAGACCGGGCCGATGCTGTTGATAACCACGCGGCGTTCGTTTTCGGTGCGCGCCACCAGCAGCAGTTGCGCCGCCACGCCCAGATCGAAACCGTCCATGATCGCGAAGCCCGCGATCAGCGTCGCCAGCAACAGCCACCAGATAATGCGCAGGGTTTCGTAGTCGAGTGGAATGCTCATGATTATTCAGCTCCTTTCCGAGCGGCCGGTTCATACGCGGTCTGGCCGCCGAGCACAGCTTCGGGGCCGAGCTTCGCGTAACGGATCATCAGATACACATCCACCACCGCAAGCGTGGAATAGAACAGGATGAAACCAATCAGGCTGCCCAGCACGTCACCGCCGCTGACACTGGAAACACCGAGTCCGGTCGGCAGCACGCCTTCAATGACCCACGGCTGGCGGCCGACTTCCGCCACCACCCAGCCGAGTTCCGCGGCAATCCACGGCAATGGCAGGCACAGCGCAGCGAAAGTCAGGAAACGACGGTGTTTGTCGAAACTCTGTTTGGCAGAGACATAGAATGCGAAGGCGAAGAGGAAGATGAACAGGAAGCCGAGTCCGACCATCACCCGGAATGACCAGAACATCAGTCCGACCGGCGGAATGGTGCTGCGTGCGGCGCGTTCGATGTCGGGATAGGTCGCCTTGAGCGGATCGACGCCCTGCGCACGCAACAGCAACGCGTAACCCAGGTTGTCGGCATGCTGGTTCAGTAATGCGCGTGCGTCGGCATCGTTGGGATTGACATGCAACGCGGCCAGCGCCTTGTAGGCCTCGATACCGTCACGAATCCGCAGTTCAGCGTGCAACACCAGATCGTCAATGCCTTCGACCGGCGTATCCAGCGAGCGGGTTGCGATCAGGCCCAGCATCCAGGGCACACGGATAGCGTCATGCGTGGTCTGCTGCTGCGTATCCGGAATGCCGAATACCGTAAAACTCGCCGGTGCCGGCTCGGTCTGCCATTCCGCCTCGATCGCCGCCAGCTTCATCTTCTGATGCGCGGTGGTGAGATAGCCGCTTTCGTCTCCGAGCACCACCACCGACAAGGCCGATGCCAGACCGAAGCTCGCGGCCACCGCGAACGAGCGCTTGGCAAACGCCACGTGCCGGTTGCGGATCAGATAATAGGAACTGATCGCCAGCACGAATACCGCGCCGACGACGTAGCCCGCGCTTACCGTGTGCACGAACTTGGCCTGCGCCACCGGATTGAAGATCACCGCCGCCATGCTGGTGACTTCCATGCGGAGGGTCTGGAAATTGAAATGCGCGCCGACCGGGTTCTGCATCCAGCCGTTGGCAATCAATATCCACAGCGCGGAAAGATTGGAGGCGATCGCGACCAGCCAGGTCACTGCCACATGCTGCACCTTGGACATCCGGTTCCAGCCAAAGAAGAACAGACCAACCAGGGTGGATTCAAGGAAAAAAGCCATCAAGCCTTCGATGGCCAGCGGCACACCGAAGATGTCACCGACGTAATGCGAGTAATACGCCCAGTTGGTGCCGAACTGGAATTCCATGGTAATGCCGGTAGCAACGCCCATGGCGAAGTTGATGCCGAACAGCTTGCCCCAGAATTTTGTCATGTCGCGCCAGATCGGACGTCCGCTCATGACGTACACCGATTCCATGATCGCGAGAATGAAGGACAAACCCAGCGTCAGCGGCACGAACAGAAAATGATAGAGCGCGGTGAGACCGAACTGGATACGTGAAAGTACAACTGGATCGAGATCAGTCATGGAACTTGCCTCGAGGTCTGAACGGACGAAACGGCACTGGCACCGAGCAACTGCTGCGCGGTGGTACCGGGAGTGGGATGAACCTGGTGGGGAGCACTGAAAAACAGGGACCACAGCAGATAAAGGCCAAGCGCCTTCAGCACCAGGACCAGCACGATGTCCCGGCGGAATTGTCTGTTAACAGCCTGATCTGCATTCGCCACGTTGCACGGCTCCTTGTACAGAAGGCGTCAATTTATCGGCAGGCATCCGCGACGGCGTTGATCTGGATCAAACAAGCCGAAAACCGGCGACTGCCGACACTACAGCGGCACCGGAGGATCGAGCCGCATGCTTTTCCGGGCGGGCCGCTTTTGACGCGGCATGGTTTCAACGCCCTTGATAATACCCTTGTTGACAGAGGCGTAAAACACTGCCCTGCCTTTCTCGGTTCCGTACTCCTGCTGCATATTGCGCAGAATCTTGCGGCCCTTGGCATTCAGCGGCATGACATTCACCTCCGTGCCGGCACGGCCGGTTCAGGCTGCTTCCTCATTCGTACGATCGAGCAGGGTCATCAGGCGCTCGCGGAATCCGGACGGTTTGATCGCCAGCACATCGCAATCCAGATTATCGAGCAGGCTTTCCGCAGTGCTGCCAATGGCGAGGCGTTCCAGCCGGGTGCGGAACATCGTTCCCATCACCAGCAGATCAATATCGTGATTGCGCGCAAACTCTGAGAGCACAGTGACCGCGTTACCGTCCAGAAGATGCATCTGTTTTTCCGGGACACCGTACCTGTCTCCGAGTGTCTTCAGGGCGCTCTGGTGCAGTTTGCGCAATTCGTCGTAGATCGTGGTATCAAGCACCCAGCCGGCTGCGCCTTCCGGATCCGCCAGCACGGGCACGTAGTCGAATGCGTGTACCACATCGACCTGCGCGTCGCATTGCATACCCAGTATCGAGGCTGCCTTCATGATGACATCGTTCAATCCGCGCGGCCGCTCGTGTTCGGCAACCGGATCCACTGCCGCCATGATGTGGCGCGGCGTATTGCCGGTGTGCTGACGCACCAGCATCAGCGGCGCGGGACATTCGCGCAGCAATTGCCAGTCA
>DASUXE010000002.1:0-2068 GCA_036378075.1 Gammaproteobacteria bacterium | reverse complement strand
ACACCGCCGTAAACGGCAGGTGGCAAACGGGTCCTGGCCACGGACTGTTTGATGCGGTCCAATCCTCGCTTGGCGGATTACCGTTTGTCGCGGAGAATCTCGGGATCATCACCGATTCCGTCGAATCGCTGCGGCATGCTTATCAGATGCCCGGCATGAGCGTCTTGCAGTTTGCATTTGACGGAAATCCATCCAATCCGAACCTGCCGCATAATCACGAGCGTACCGGTGTGACGTACACCGGCACTCACGACAACAACACGACGCTCGGCTGGTGGCTGACGCTGTCAGCCACGACGCGGCAACAGGTGCGTGATTATCTAGGTCATCCAGCAGAGCCAATGCCGGGTGCCCTGATACGCATGGCAGCACGGTCCGTCAGCGCCTGTGCGGTGTTTCCGATGCAGGATCTGTTGCAGCTGGATTCGGCCGCCCGCATGAACGTGCCCGGGCACGCCACCGGCAACTGGCGTTGGCGTTTCAGCTGGCAACAGCTGGAGGAATCACTTGCTGGCGAAATGCGGCAACTGCTCGTGCAGTATGGCCGCGCCTCATAGTTCGATCATCAAACCCATTTCAAATGGATGAGCCAGCAGTTCGTGGCAGGGATACACGCGTAACCGGTAGCGGAACACCCCATTGGTATTCAAGGGAAGTGAAAGCCGGTATACCGCCTGATCCCCTTCCCGTTCGGTGCAATGCAATGCGTGCCGCACGTTGGGCTTGGCAGCATGAGAGTTGTTCCATTCGGCGCATTCGACGGCGATGTGTGCCGGTTCGAGTCCGTTGCAGTTGACGACCACAGCGAGTTCGAGCGCAGCACCGGTCTGCACGGAAGACGGTGCTGTGCCCTGGACCTTCGCCTGCACACCGGACCAGCGTTCGGTAACCTGCCGCTTCCATGCGGTCAATTCGATCGCCCGCACCGCTCCGTCGGCGGCCAGCATGCGGCCCTTCTCCACGGCCGGCAGATAATAGTCCGAGACGTACTGATACAGCATCCGTCTGGCGTTGTAATACGGCAGAATGGTTTTCATTGCATGCTTCGAGCGTGACACCCAGGCGGTGGGAAAACCGGTGTTGTCACGATAAAAATACGTCGGGATGATTTCGTGTTCCAGCAGATCCAGCAGCTGCTCGGCTTCCAGACTGTCGCGCTCGCCTTCGTCATCCACGTCAACCTGCGGCGTGATCGCCCAGCCGTTGCGGCCGTCATATGCTTCCGCCCACCAGCCGTCCAGCACACTGAGATTGAGCACGCCGTTGATGGCGGCTTTTTGTCCCGAGGTCCCGCTTGCTTCGAGCGGATAGCGTGGCGTGTTCAACCATAGATCCACACCGGTGACCAGTTTGCGTGCCAGATCCAGACCGTAATCTTCCAGGAAAAACAGCTTGCCGGAAAATTCCCGGGACTTAGACAGACGCACGATGTGCTCGATCAGCTGCTGGCCGGGCCGGTCCTGCGGATGGGCCTTGCCGGCGAACAGCAACATCACGGGTTTATCCGGATTATTCAGCAATCGCACCAGCCGTTCACGATCGCGGAACAGCAGTGTCGCCCGCTTGTAGGTGGCGAAACGTCTCGCGAAGCCGATGATCATGGCGCTGGTGCGGGTCGGCGCCAGCGGTTCGATCAGCATCTCGGTCATGGCAGCGCCGAATCCGCGGCGCAGATAATGATTGCGCATGCGTTCCTGGATTCTGCTCAGCATTTCCGTTTTCAGGGATTGCCGAAGATTCCAGAAACGGTGATCGGCAATTCCATCGATGCATTTTTCCCAGAAACCCGGATCAGTCAGATGATTGCGCCAGCCTGGATGTCGCAGGTCGAACAGCATGGCCCAGTCCCGGGCCAGAAATGTCGGTATGTGCACGCCGTTGGTGACGTAATCGATTGGATTTTCGTCGACCGGTACCTGCGGCCACAGATACCGGGTCATTTCCGAGGTGACCCGTGCATGTATCCGGCTGACGCTGTTGCGGTATTTTGCGCCTAACAGGCCCAGCGCGGTCATGCTGAAGCGGTCCGGCCAGTCCGGGGACTTGCCGAGTTCGAAAAAGTGCTCCC
>DASUXE010000001.1:0-5643 GCA_036378075.1 Gammaproteobacteria bacterium | reverse complement strand
TAAATCCTCGGGATTGCGGCTCGCTTCCAGACGCGGGAAGCCGGCATTCATGGCGCTGCGAATGTCCTGCGTAAAGCCGCCCTTGCCTGCCTGAACCTGGCGAATAATGTCCTGTTCAGTCACTGCACCGAGGAACTGCTTGCCATCGATCACCGGCAGTTGCGAAATGCCGTTGTTGCGCAAGCGGGTGTGTGCGGTTGCCAGCGTATCCGACGGACCGACATAGACCGTGGCGCGTTCCCAATACGGACGCCCCACGTAATCACCCAGATCACCGCGCCGGGGCCGTGCGATGAAACCCTGTTCGATCATCCAGAAATCATTGTAGAGTTTTGACAGATATTTGTTGCCGGTGTCGCAGCCGAGTGTCACCACCCGTTTCGGCGATTTCTGTGCGCGACAGTAACGCAACGCCGCCGCGATCAAGGTGCCGGAAGATGAACCCAACAGCAAACCTTCATTGAGCAGCACCTCGCGCGCGGTCGAGAATGCCTCGCTGTCCGGAATCGTGTATCCCTGCTTCACCAGCGTCATGTCGGCGATCGATGGAATGAAGTCCTCGCCGATCCCTTCCACCAGCCAGCTGCCCTTCTCGCCGATCTCGCCGGTTTTCAGATAATCGACCAGCACGGAACCCTGCGGATCTGCCAGAATCATTTCGGTATGCGGCGATGCCTGCCTGAGATAACGGCCGATACCGGTCAGCGTACCGCTGGAACCCACACCGACTACCACTGCATCCACCTTGCCATCCATCTGTTGGAAAATTTCCGGCCCGGTGGTCAACTCGTGCGCTTTCGCGTTGTCGGGGTTGCCGAACTGGTTGATGAAATACGCTCCACTCTCGTCGGCCATGCGCTTGGCGAGGTCCTGGTAATACTCGGGATGGCCTTTGCCGACATCGGAACGGGTCAGCACCACTTCCGCGCCCATGGCACGCAAGTTGAAAATCTTTTCCTGACTCATCTTGTCCGGAATCACCAGAATCAGCCGGTAACCTTTCTGGGCCGCAACCAGCGCGAGACCCAGCCCGGTATTGCCGGCGGTGGCCTCGATCAGCGTGCCGCCCGGCTTGATGTCACCGCGCTTTTCAGCTTCCTCGATCATCGCGATGCCGATGCGGTCCTTGATTGAGCCACCCGGATTCATGAATTCGAGTTTGAGAAACAGGCGGCAGGGACCCGTGTCCAGATGGGTGACTTCCAGCATCGGTGTGCGGCCGACCATCTCAAGCACATTCTTGTAGACTTTCATCCGGACCCCGGCAGTAAAAAACGATATTGTACGGAAGGGCTTACAATAAACCTACGCCCGCCTGGAACCACCCATGCCCGCTACCATAAAAGCCCTGCTGGACAGCGCCACCGCACGCCTCAATGCCACCAGTGACTCGCCCCGGCTCGATGCGGAATTGCTGCTGGGGCAGATACTGGACAAATCGCGCGGCCAGCTACTTGCCCGGCCTGAACAGGCCATCGATGACAGCGCACAACGCGAATTCGAGTCGTTATTGCTGGCGCGCCTGCAGGGCACGCCGCTCGCCTACCTGGCCGGTCAGCGCGAATTCTGGTCGCTGCCCTTGAAATTGACGCGTGACACGCTGATCCCCAGGCCCGATACCGAACTGCTGGTCGAAACCGCACTGGAGTGTATTCCTGAGGACAAGGCCTGGAAAATTGCCGACCTCGGTACCGGCAGCGGGGCGATCTCGCTGGCCATTGCCAGTGAACGGTTACTCTGCCGCATCACCGCCACGGACGTCAGTCGTGCCGCCCTGGATGTCGCGCGCGAAAATGCCGCTCAGCTGGGGCTGGGCAACCTCGAATTCTGCTGCGGCAACTGGTTTGCGCCGCTTCCGGATATGCGTTTTCATCTGATCGTATCCAATCCGCCCTATGTACGCGAAGGCGATCCGCATCTGGACGAGGGCGACGTGCGATTCGAACCGCGCCGCGCCCTGGTGAGCGGACCCGATGGACTCGATGCCATCCGTCACCTCATCGAACGAGCCCCCCAGCATCTGCTACCGGACGGCTGGCTGTTGCTGGAACACGGCTACGACCAGGCCGAAGCGGTGCGTGAATTATTCGATACACGCGGTTTCAAGAGCGTGCGTTCACTGCGCGACTTGTCGGGCCAGGAACGGGTAACGCTCGGACAATTTCCGGTTTGATTTCAAATCAGCAACTTCACAAGGAGACCATCATGATTCTCATGTCCACCAGCCTCGGCGATATCAAGCTGGAACTGTACGAAGACAAGGCGCCGATCACGGTGAAAAACTTCCTGACCTACGTGGACGAGGGGTTTTACAACGGCACCATCTTTCACCGGGTGATTTCCGGTTTCATGGTGCAAGGCGGCGGTTTCACGCCCGACATGTCACAGAAGAAGGGACATGCCCCGATCAAGAACGAAGCCGATAACGGACTCTCCAACGAACCCTATACCATCGCCATGGCACGCACCTCGGACATCAACAGTGCAACCAGCCAGTTCTTCATCAACCTGGCGGACAACACCTTCCTCGATCACGGCACGCGCGATTTCGGCTATGCCGTGTTCGGCAAGGTCATGGAAGGTACCGAGATTGTCGACAAGATGGCCGAAGCGCGCACCGGCAACCGGAATGGCCATGGCGATGTGCCGCTGGAAGCCATCACCATCAACTCGGTTACCCGGATATAAAGCGTAAACAAGACAGGGCACCGGTGCGGTTTTACTGCACCGGTGCTGAGCCAATCAACCGGCTATCGCGGGAAACAGGACGCGCAAACCACCGGCGATGAATTCCACGCCGATAGCGACCATGATGAGTCCCATCAGGCGCGTCACGATGTTGATCCCGGTGCGGCTCAAGGCACGCGAAATCAGCGGCGCGAGCCGGAATGCTGCCCACACAATGCCGGACACGATCACGATGCCGAACACCAGGATCACGTAACGCCCGAACAGCGCCGGCTTGTGCCCGTACAGGATGACGGTACTGATGGCGCCGGGACCGGCCGTCAGCGGCACGCCCAGGGGCACCACTGCCACCTGCTCCTTCTCCTGGGTTTCCTGGGCTTCTTCCTCGGTCTGGCGCGTGGGACCGACTTTCGCCTGCAACATTGACAACGAATTCAGCAATATGAGGATGCCGCCGCCCACCTGGAACGATGCGACGCTGATGCCGAAAAACTGCAAAATGAATTGCCCGGCCAGCAACGCCACCACCAGTACCACGCCGACGGTCACCGCGGCGTTGAATGCGGTGTGGTTGCGCTCGGGGGCTGTCTGGTTCTGGGTCAGGTTGATGAAGATCGGAATCACGCCGATGGGATTCAGGATCGCGATCAACCCGGCAAAAAACTTCAGGTATTCGGCCCAGGCGCTCATGTTGACGGCGGGTTCCAGCGGCGTGACTTGGATAAGTGCATCATCGGCATTTGGCCCCGCAAGTCAAGTACGACGCGATAAAATAGTGCATCACAATCCGGCAAATACTCATGTCCGACAACCCGCATGACCTGCGTTACAGCCGCCAGCTGGCACTGCCGGAATTCGGTGCCGAGGCTCAGGCGCGGCTGACAAACGCACGGGTACTGATCGTCGGCCTCGGCGGACTGGGTTCACCGGCCTCTATCTACCTCGCCGCCGCCGGTATCGGCACGCTGCTACTGAACGATTTTGACAAAGTGGATCTGTCAAACCTGCAGCGCCAGATTCTGTACCACACTGGCAATGTCGGGCAGGCAAAAACAGACGCTGCGGCAGCCACCCTCAGTGCGCTTAACCCGGAATGCCGGATCGAGAAAATCGGCCGGCGTCTGAGCGGCGATGAGCTGGAAGAAACGATTGCCGGCGTAGATGTGGTGCTCGATGGCAGCGACAATTTCGGTACCCGCTTTGCGGTGAACGCCGCCTGTGTGCAAACCGGCACGCCGCTGGTATCCGGCGCCGCGATCCGTTTCGACGGCCAGCTCACCACTTTCGTGCCGCGCGATCCCGTCAGCCCGTGCTACGCCTGTCTGTACCAGGAAGCTGACGAGGAACTGGAAAACTGCCGCTCGAACGGCGTGCATGGACCGCTGACCGGCGTAATCGGCAGCATGATGGCTGTGGAAGCCATGAAACTGATCACCGGCATCGGTAACTCTCTTGCCGGGCGCCTGCTGCAATACGATGCGCGCCGCGCTACGATACGGACCACCATCCTGAAACGTGATCCGGCCTGTCCGGTATGCAGCAAGCGATGAATACCGCTGACCAGAACGACAATCCGGCGCTGCGTCTCGAACAGTACCTGCATGACAACATCCCGCTGGTGCAACACATGCAGATTCAGGTGGTGTCGTATGACGAACACGGATTGGTGCTGAACGCGCCACTGGCCGCCAACATCAACCACAAATTGACCGCCTTCGGCGGCAGCCTCGCCGCACTTGCTACCCTGGCCTGCTGGGGCGTGTTGTGGTTGATGCTCGAACCGCAAGCCGATCTGCATATCGTGGTCAACGAATCTCATATGCACTATCTGCGACCAGTCACGGATACTCTGGTCGCCCGCTGTGAACTGCCCGACAACTCATCACGCGAACGTTTCATCGATACCCTGCAACGGCGCCGCAAGGCGCGCCTGCAGATGACCTCACAAATCGTCCAGGGCGACACCCTGTGTGCCGAATTTACCGGTACCTTCGTTGCCTTTTATCACGCCGATGCCTGAACACACCGCACCCGAACTACTCCTGCCGCGGCCGCTGATCAATCAGTTGTTGCATATCGCGCAGTCTGCGCCTGCCGGCGTCCGCTGGGGGTTCATCAGTGCGCGCGGGCCAGTGCCGACACATTGCCATCCGATCAAAAAACTGGATGCGGATTGCATCGCTTCCGTACAACTGAAAATTGATCGGCAAGGCGAAACCCTGTTTGCCTTGTATCGCGTGGATTCCGCTGAAGCGGACGTACCCGATCTGTCCGACATCGAACAATTCAATGTCAACGTCCCGCTGTTACTCGGAGTATCGCTCGGCACCAAAGGCGTGCTGCAACTGCATGGCTGGCAGATCAGTAGCTGGCATCCGGTGGAGCTGGGCATCGGAATCAGCGAAACCTGACCAACCATCCAGTGAAGTTATGCAACCAAAACGCAATACCACCGACAGCCTGCTCGACATCCAGCACGAACTGATCGCAAGAGAACCCATCTTTCATCGCCCGGAACACGGCATCACCCGCGCCGACTTCGAATCCATGATGGCGGACGAATTCTGGGAAACCGGTGCTTCAGGGCAGCGTTACAGCAGAGAGTATGTACTCGACCTGCTCGAGCAACGTTATGCAGATGGACCATACGAAGATAAATGGGCAACCGAGGACTTCTATTGCCAGCAAATCGCGCGGGATAACTACCTGCTGACGTACACCCTGCATCAGGACGAACGGGTGACGCGGCGTGCGACCTTGTGGCGACGAACCGATAACGGCTGGGTGATCGTGTATCACCAGGGGACGATTGTCGAAGACAAGTAAATTTTGTGCGACATCCAATCATCGCTCCCGTCATTCCAGCGAAAGCTGGAATCCAGGTCTTGATCAAGTGCGGCTTCGCCACATGAATTGACGGGGCTTTCGCGCCCCTGCGACGAACCCATTTTCTTG